>JBBRIK010000054.1:0-11436 GCA_038221045.1 Gemmatales bacterium | reverse complement strand
ACTGGCACCACAGAATTTTCTTCAGGAGAGAGCAAACGCCGGCGTTCGGGGTTCGTTGTCCACGTTCGAGGAATCGACAAAGGGCGATTCGCACCAGACTCTTGCCCTGGAGGCGCTCATGAGACACGCAGGAAAGACGATCCGGACGCTGGGGTTTAGTATGGCAGCCGCGCTGATTGGAGCGCTGTTGCTGATACAGCCGGCCACGGTTCAGGGGAAGCCGGCAGGCCGGCTCGAAGCACGGGAGCAAGGGGACAACTGGCTGATGCAGCAGATGGAAATGCTCCAGGCCGAGGACGCACAAATCGAACGCGAGATGGAACGGTTGTTCAAGATGATCGAACACCTTCGGCGGATGGAACATCACCACAAGCATCACCATGACAAGCATCATGGCCCGTTCATCGCGGGCGGCATCCACATCGGCAGACAGATCAACAGGCAGGGAGATTTTGGAGACGATCAGGGCGGCGACGACCAGGGCGGCGACGACCAGGGCGGCGACGCGGGAAAGGGTAAGGGTGGCGGCGGCAAGGGCGGCGCGGGCAGACAGAAACACATCGCGGCCCCGGTCGGCGGACGAATGGGCGGAGACGAGGCCGGCAAGGGCAAGGGCAAGGGCAAGGGCGAGCAGGCGGGTGGGATGAAGGGCGGCGCCGGTAAGGGACAGGGACGTGGCGGCAAACAAGCAGGGCAGCAGGGCGACGCGGAAGCGGGGGGGCAATCGAAGAAGGGCGAAATGGCCGGACGACAGGCAGGCAAGGCCAAGGGCGGTCAGGCCGGCGATCCGATGTGCTGCTGCGATAAGAATGCTTCGCGCAAGGGGCAAGGTCGCGCGGGCCAACTCGCCGCGGCTGGCGCTGGTGAGAAGGGTGGACGTCTCGCCGGGGGACGCATGGGCGGCGGCAAGAGCAAGGACGAGGGGATGGACGCGGCCGGACGCCGCATGGGTGGCGCGGTCGCCAAGGGAGGACAGGCCAGGAATCAGCCCGGCGGACAACTCGGCAAGGCCAACCCGCGCGGAGGCAAGAACAGCCAGGTTGCGGACGGTAAACCCTGCCCGCTGGAGGGGAAGGGTGCCGGCACGAGCAAGAGCGGCGCGAAGACGAAGGGCCAGGGGGCGGCGGGACAGATCGCTGCCGCAGGCAGCGGCAAGGGAAGCGCTCGTGGAGGAAAGGTGGCCACGGGTCCGAACAGTAACAAGAGCGGTGCGGGCGCCGGACAGGGCGGGACGGGTAAGAGCGGTCCCCAGAGCGGCGGCGCCAGGAGCGGTGCGAAGACGGGCGGCAAGACGACAACGAGCGGCCCCAAGAGCGGTGCGACGGCTGGCGGCAAGATGGGCCGTGGCAGCGCGACCAACAGCGTGAACGCGGGTGGGAAAGCCGTCGGCGGAGCCGTCAACAAGGGCGCGAAACAGACACAGCCGGGCGGCAAACTCGGTCAGCCCGGCGGCAAAACGGGTGGGGCGAAGAATGCCGTCAACAAGGGCGTCCAGCCCATGAAGACTGCCCAGGGCGGAAAAAAGGCCGGAACGACGAGTGGAGCCAAGGGCGGACAGGCGGCCGGAAGCCGCGTCGGCCGTCAGGGCGCGAAGACGAACATGAACGCGGGCGGGAAAGCCATCGGCGGAGCCATCGGCAAGACGGCGCCCAAGCAGATGCAGGCGGGCGGCAAGATGGGCAAGGGATCGGCCGGCGGGATGGTCAACAAGGGCGTAGCCCCGAAAGCCGGAGCGAGCAAGCCGGCCAGCGGTGCTCCCAAAGGTGCGACAGTCAACAAGAGCGGCGCGGCAAAGGGTGGCATGATCGCCGGCGGGCGGATGGGCCAGGGCGGACGCACGGGCGGCAAGCCGGCTCCGATGGCGCCCAAGGGCGGCCAGCAGGGTGCCAAGCCGGCTCCGATGGCGCCCAAGGGCGGCCAGCAGGGTGCCAAGCCCGCCGCTGCGGCGCGGCCGGCCGGCAAGCCGCGCTGAACGGTTCCTGGATAACTTCTTCCCGGATTGGCGACGTCCTCTACCAGCGTCGCCGATCCTTTTTCCTGTGAGTGACCTTCCATGGCCAAGCAAGAATCCTTCCCGCGAGCGACTCCTTACCGCGCTCCCGACGCCAATCATCATCCGGTCTCTCCTGCCGCGCCGTCCTCGCAGCGAGGGATGTTGCTGCTGATGGGCGGCTTCTGCGTCCTGTTCCTCTGCGCCGGACTCGGCATCGGCCTGTTCTTCATGAAGGGCAACAGCCCGCGCCAGGAACCGAGCGACAGGAACAAGGAAGCCAACGCGAACCCGGTCCGTGAGCGCGACCAGAAGCTGGACGATTCGCTGCTCGCCGAACGCGAGCCGCTCAAGGATTCGACGGGGCCGATCAAGGAGATTCCTCGTGGCGAAACGCCGGTGGGAGGGCTTCAGGGCGGCAAGATGACGAGCCAACCTGGCACTCCACCCGCGATTCCGGTGGCGGTCGTCGAGGCGCTCGGCGGTCTGACCACGTCGCATCTCTACCAGACCTATCTCAACGTCGGACTACTTGCCGACGCCGTCGATGGCGAGGTTTACGACAAGGACGAGGCGCGCGGCCTGCTCGACACCGTCGCGGGTCTGACAACCGAACTCGAACAACAACTCGACCGCGTCAGCAGGCAGACGGTAAAGGCCGACGAAAAGAAAACGCTGGAGCAGGCACGGCAGGTGACGGCGAGCCTTCGCACGCAAATGCGCGAGTTGCGGAGCTACTGGGAGAAGGGCGACAAGGACCACGTCACACGCTATTACCAGGCGCGTCAGGACGCCTGGGAGGGCATGAAGCCGTTGCTGGGCATTCAGGAGTGAGCGCGATCCGCTTGTCGTTTCGCGCTCTTCTTCGGGTCACTTGACTTCGTCCCTGTTGGACAGTTCGCGGACGACGCGGAAGCCGATGTTGATGTTGCGAGCGCTGGTCTTCTGGGGGAAGCGAACTGCTGCCCTCTGCAATGCGAGCCGTCACATGAAACAGCCGCCGCGAATCACGCCTGTCGTGTCGGGAGGAATCAACGGATCCTGCTTCGCATGTTTCTCGTAGGCTTTCGGATCCCAGCCATCCTGACACCACTCCCAGACGTTGCCGTGCGTGTCGAACAATCCCCAGGGATTGGGCAGATACTCGCCGGCCAGCGCGGTGTTGAGATAGCCGTCCGACCCCGTGGCCGTCTCGTAGCCCATGCGCTTGCCGTCGATCTCGATCGAGGTCTTGTAGACCAGATCCGGCACATTGGCATAGTTGATCAGCTTCATCCGATCGTCGCCAAACCAGAACCGCGTTTGCGAGCCGGCGCGACAGGCATACTCCCATTCGGCCTCGGTTGGCAGACGATAGGTGGCTCCCTCCTTCTGGCTCAGCCATTTGCAGAAGGCGACGGCGTCGTTCCAACTGACCAGCACGACCGGCTGATGTTCGCTCAGCAAGGGAAAAGTCGGCCGCTTCCAGTGGAAGCCCTTCTTCTTTGGTGTGTCGTCGTCGCGGCTGGGATTGAAGCCCGTGCCGCCGGTCCCCTCGCGCTCGGCCTCGGTCTGGTAGCCGGTTGACTCGACGAAGGCGCGGAACTGCGCGACCGTCACCTCCGTGGCCCCAAAGTGGAAGGGCCGGGTCAGCTCCACCTCGTGCTGGGGATGCTCGGGCTGAAACAGGTCGGCCTTGAACTCGCTCTTGATCCCCTTGTTGAACTCGGCGACCACCTGCGCGGGCGTCTCCTCGGCGCCCATCATGAACTTGCCGCGCGGGATGAAGAGGAATTCCATGCCAATCGAGTTGGCGCTCAGCCGGCGGTCGGGGTCCTGGGCCCGCGAGCGCGCCAGACGCAGAACGTCGGGATAACCCGCCTCCTGCCGCAGTGCAGCCAGGTTCGATTCGGTGCGAAGGCTCGCCGGTTTGTGAAAGCCTTTCTCGACCGCAAGTCGCAACACTTCCAGCCCCTGCTTCGCATGAGTCTGGCGTTCCGGGTCCGTGGCCCTGGCCGCGATCAGCGCATAGGCCTGGGCCGACTCGAAGAGGACCTCTGGATCGTTGGCCGCTAGTTGACGCAGTTTGCCGGCTGACTCGGACGCGGCTGCCAGTTCTCCCTTCCGCGCCAGCGCTTGCACACGCAGGAACAGGAGCTTCCGGGCCAGCGCCGGCGGCTGCGATGCCGCAAAAGCCGGCTCATCGAGGGCCTTGCGAGCGACGGCGTAGGCCTGGCCGAGTAAGGAGTACCCTTCGAGGGTTTGGATCGCCGCGGGCGGCAGTTTGACCTTCTGGCTCGCCCGGCGAAGATGCTCGACACCCTCCACCGTCAGTCGCGCGGCCTCATCAAATTGCTGCTGCTCCGCCTTGCACATTCCCAGCAGGATCGACGCCTCGGCTCGGGCAACCTGAGCTTGCACATTGTCCGGCGTCGCCGTCAGGTTGGTACGGCTCCAGTCGTCGAGTTTGCGACAGTACTCCTCCGCCTTGGCGGGTTCATCGAGGCGCATGTGGACGTTGGCGGCCAGACGGTAGAGGCTGGGCAATGGGAAGGGAGACGACGCGGGCGTCCCGGCCAGCTTCATCGCGCCGGCAAAGGCGTCAGCGGCCTTGTGCAGATCGTCCAGCCGTCGCCAGGCCTGGGCCAGTTGGAAGGTGGCACGGGCGAGGTCCGCCTTGAGAGTATCATCGCCGGACTGAAGCGCGGTGAGTTTCTGACCGATTTCCAGGGCCTTGACGCCCTCGTCTCGGGCCGCGGCCAGATCGCCGAGCGACAGGCTCACGTCGGACATCTGCACCAGAAGCGAGAACAGCCGCCTCCGCGCCGGCACACTCTCGGGCTGCTCGGCTGCAAGTTTGCGTGCGATGCCGTAGGCGTCGCGGAAATGATTGCGAGCGCCGAGGGGAGCGCCCCAATCGACGCTGATCCGTCCCAGTTGCTCGTGAATCGCCAGCAAGTCCGCGCGGGCCTGACGATTGCCGGGATCGTTCTCGATGAGGAATTGCGCCGGCGCGAGCGCGGACACATAGTAGTCGCGTGCCTCGCCGCGTTGCTTTTGCTTCACCGCCAGGGCACCCAGACGCATCAGGCTCTGGAGGGTGCCGGCGCGGGCGACTGCGTCGTCCGGATCTTGCAAAGCCCAGGAGCGGGCAATTTCCAGGGCTTTCTCGTAAACGGGCCGAACCTTGTCGATGGCCTCGAATTCGCCGACGACATCCGCTGTCGCCAGCAGGATATCGACCATGGCCTTGCTCACGGCGGGGTTGGCCTCTTCCTTCTGGAACTGTTCGAGGACGAGACGGACAGCGGCCTCCAGTTCCGTCTCGGCCGTCTTCCTGTCGCCCGCCTTGAGAATCGCCTGGCCGAGAACGAGCCGGGCAGACGCCAGGGACAGTCGAAGCGGCACGCTCTTCGGCTCGCCGTCGAACAGTCTCTGGGCGATGTCGCGCAAGCGTCGCAAATGCTGCTGCGCCTCGACGGGGTCGTTGCGCTGGAGGGCACCCCGGCCCAGCGTGTCGAGCGCCGTGGCCAGCACTTGACGTGCCTCGGGTTCGTTCTGCCCTTCGAGCAGCGGTTCCACGAGAGCGAGGGCCGCGCGCGCCAGCATTCGTGCGGCCAGCTCGTCCTTCTCTCCCAGAAGCAGGGCGGCGAGGCTGGCCTGACTGCGGGCCAACTGGAGCCGGACGGTTGGCGAAGGGGCCTTCCTGTCTGCCGCGAGGCCGATCTTCACGGCCGACTCGTACTCGCGCCGCGCCTCGGTCGTGTTGCCCAGCTTCTGGTAGAGATCGCCCAGCCGATTGCGAAGCTCCACCACCGCCGGGTCGGCGACGTCCACCCGGTCGGCGCTTCGAGACAGCTTCTCCAGACCCTGGGCCGCGCTGGCCAGCAGCTTCTTCTTGAGCGCCCCGGTGGCCGGCGTGTCCCTGAGTTTATCCTGGACTTCGAGGACGAGCGTATTGAGCGCCTGGAGGGCGAGTTGATTTTGCTCGACGGCAAAGGCCGCCGAGTCGCGCGCCTGTTTCGCGTTCTGGTCCGCGTCGATGCGGGCCTCGATAGCTTCATTCTCGCGCTTGCCCGCTTCCAGCGCGAACAGGTACGAGACGATGGCACCCGTCGTCAGCGAGAGCATCACGGCAACGAGGGCGATGGCGATGGCCCGGTTGCGCTTGCCCCAGCGCCAGGCGCGTTCGAGGGTGCCGACAGGCCGGGCCAGGATCAGCTGGCCGTCGAGGAATCGCCCCAACTCGTCGGCCAGCTCGCGCGCCGAGGCATAGCGGCGGGCCGGCTCTTTTTGCAGACATTTCAGCGCGATCGTTTCCAGATCGCGCGGCACGACCGGATTGAGTTGCCGCAACGGCACCGCCTCCTGCTCGATCACCTGACGAAGGGTGTCCATCGCGGAGGCGGCCTGGAAGGGCGGACGCCCGGTGAGCAAACTGTAGAGGACTGCCCCCAGCGAATAGACGTCGGAGCGCGGCCCGACCTCGCGCGAGTGTCCCGCCGCCTGTTCCGGAGGCATGTAACTCGGCGTACCCATGGTCTCGCCGCTGGCCGTCCGGCCGCTTTCCTGCTGGGTCATCTTCGCCAGCCCGAAGTCGCTCACCTTCGGGATGAGGTGTTCGGCATGAGGGCCGCGCAGGGAAAGATCCGCCGCCTCGCCCTGTTCTGCGCTTCGCGCTCCCCATTCCGCCGTGAGAAGGATGTTGTGGGGCTTGATGTCGCGATGAATGATACCGTGAGCGTGGGCGTGGTCGAGCGCATCGGCCACCTGCCGGACGAGCCGTGCGGCCACCAGGGGCGGCAGGGGACCGTCGGCGAGTTGCTGTTGGAGGCTGCCGCCGTCGATGAAGGCCATCGAGAAAAAGTGCTGGCCGTCGAGTTCGCCGATTTCATAGATGGGGACGATGCCGGGATGTTCGAGGTTGGCGGCGGCGCGGGCCTCCGCCTTGAAGCGTTCGACGGCATCCTCCGAGGCGTAGGTCCCGGCAAGGATCATCTTGAGGGCGACCAGGCGGTCGAGGGAAACCTGGCGAGCCTTGAAGATGACGCCCATGCCGCCCCGGCCGACTTCTTCGAGAAGCTCGTAGTCGCCGAAGCGACGGCCCGCGGTCAGCGTTTGCCGCTGAACGGGCTTGTCGCCCCAGGACGTGTTGAAGGTCTGATCGCCCGTGAGTTGATCCACGGCTTGCGGGTCCGTCGCGGAAGGCCGTTCCGGAGGAACAAGTGTTTCCCCCATCTCACCGGGACGCGGAGGATCGGTCGGCGAGGTCATGGTCGGCTCCAGGGTTGTCCTTCTTCGGCACCCGCTTTTTTCTATTGACATCGGTGAAAATCGGAACAGGATAGAGTGGGGAATGAAGCCTATCATTCCCTCCTGCCTGATTCCCACCCCGCGGAGCCGCAAACCATGTTCGATCTCTCCACCGGCTCAACCAGGGACTGTTCCGGCGTCTCGCGCCGCGGCTTCCTGCGCATCGGCGGCCTGTCCACCCTCGGCCTGTCGCTGGCCGGATTCCTGCGCCTCCAGGCGGCCGCCAAACCGGTCGAGCGCAAGAACGTCAACTGCATCCTCATGTGGATGCAGGGCGGTCCCAGCCATCACGAGACATTCGATCCCAAGCCGGACGCTCCCGCCGAGGTGCGCGGCGAGTTCAACACCATCCCGACCACCCTGCCCGGCGTCCGCATCGCCGAGCATTTGCCGCTGCTGGCGAAGCAGACCGACAAGTACAGCATCATTCGCGGCCACGATCCGAAGAACGGCAGTCACGGCACGGCCGACCAGCTCATGATGTCCGGCCACAAGTTCAACGCCTCGCTGCCGTTTCCCTGCTTTGGCTCCGTCGTCGCCAAGGAGCGGGGCTATCGCGACGGCATGTTGCCCTTTGTCCAACTCGGCAAGAACATCGATCGTCGCTTCAACGGCGGCATCGCCGGCTTCCTCGGCGACGAGTACAACCCCTTCGAGATCAGCGAGGACCCCAACGCCGCCGCCTTCAAGGTGCGCGACCTGAGCGCGTCGGACGCCGAGAAGGCGAGGCTGCAGCGCCGCGTCGGCATGCTCAACGCGCTCGACGAACATCACAAGAAGGTCGAGGAGACGGCCCCGGTCGTGCGGGCGCGCGACACCTTCTACGAGAAGGCGCACGCGCTCATCACCTCGCCGGCGGCCAAGAAGGCGTTTGCTCTCGAAGACGAGCCGGCGAAGTTGCGCGACCGCTATGGCCGGCACACGCTGGGCCAGAGTTGCCTGCTGGCACGGCGGCTGATCGAATCCGGCGTCCACTTCGTCACCGTGACTGACGGCGGCTGGGACACGCATCAGAACAACTTCAAGAGCCTGAAGGAACGCAAGCTGCCTCCGCTCGATCAGGCGTACTCGGCGCTGCTGCAAGACCTGCACGACCGCGGCCTGCTGGCGTCCACGCTGGTGGTGTGGTTCGGCGACTTTGGCCGAACGCCGAAGATCAATCCCTCGGCGGGCCGCGATCACTGGGCGACGGCCGGCTGTGCCTGCATGGGCGGCGGCGGCGTCAAACTGGGCCAGGTCGTCGGCGCGACGAACCCCCTGGGCGAGTTTGTCATCGACAGTCCCGCGAGCCCGCAGGATCTGGCCGCGACGATCTATCACACGCTCGGCGTGCCACTGCACACCTGGTATCGGACACAGGATGGCCGGCCGATTGAGCTGGTGCCGGAGGGCAAGCCGATTCGCCAGCTTGTGAGTTGAGGTTGGCTCCGAGAAGGTTCGTGTCATGCTCCCCGATGCGCCGGTCACTCCGGCGCATCTTTTCGTTTAATACGACGATCACTTCTTGCCCAGAATGGCGTCGAGGCACCAGCAGCCGCGAACGTGCGGTCCCGGTCCTCGCAAGTGTTCGAGGATCGCGGCATCGGTGCAGCCAGCGTCTTCGAGGGCGTCAGCCAGGATAGGCAGGTGGCCGAAGGCACGGTCGTCGTAGATGCCTCTTGCGATTGCAACGACATTTGAGGTGCGCCATTTACGTTTGATGGTCAATGAACGGAAGAGAGTGGGACCGACCACGTCACGCAAATAATCAGTTTGAGCCTGACCCTCACTGGCAGGAGCATCATCGGCATCGCCCCACTCGCTGCCTTCTTGTGCGGCAGCAACAGCAGAACGAGCGGCGATTGCTGCTCCTTCTGCTGGCCTGCCTTCCAAAGCGACTGCGGAGAATGCTGCGGCATCGGCTGCGGAGTACGCCGCATCCACTTCGCCCTCTGCCTTCGTTTGCTCCGAGCCGGTCGCTTGGCCGTCTGCATACCTCTCAGCGATTTCGACTGCCGACCGAGAAGTCTTCTCGGTAATCAAGTTCCAGACGCGACGGCAACAGGCACAGGCGAATAACCGTAATTTCCTCTCGCTGACCTTGTCCCGAAGGAACTCCAGCATCGGCTGCGGGTCCGCCGCACTCAGCCATTCTTTTTCCGTCATGGGCTTCTCCCCGGTTATGCGACGAGATAAATGACGATGCACGAATCGATCAGCACGAGTTCTTCTCCCGTTCAGACCTCGCTTCCTCCTGAATCCGCTCCAGCGCTTGCTGATGTTCTTCCCACTCATCGCGCATGGCGGCCAGTTCCGCATCGATTTCCGCGGCCGAGAGTGGGGGCAATCCCAGGGCCATTCGCTCCGCCCAGATGCGCTGCATCGTTCCCAGAGGATCCTTCACCGGCAGAACAGCGACAGGTTGGAGGATCACCTTGACTCGACCCGCAGGTAAAGCGGGCTTCTCATCGAGGAGAAGCGTTCCGTCCGTTTGGAGTGTCCCTTGTACTTCGATAGTCTGTGACATTGAAGGCTCCTTGGGCGTAACCGGAGTTCCGCTCTTCAGCCTGAAAGGCTGGAACAAACCAGCCCAGGGCAACGCCCTCGTTGTTCCACACAAGTCAGCGGCCCAGGATTTTCGCCTGCGGGCCGAAAGTGTCCCAGGCCCAGGCGAGGTCGTACATCCTTTGCAACCCAATCCAGACCGTCTGAGCACCAGGCTCGCTGTTTGGTCGCTCGATGTATCCTCCCAGGCTGGCGATGAGATGGACCATCTCCGCCAGCCGCGGCGCTTTTCGCGGCGGCTTTTTCCGCTGAACCGCCACCCACACCGCCTTCCATTCCGAAGGCTCGAAGATGGCCTCACAATCCAGGTCCGGACATTCTCGGCCCATCCGGCACACGAACAGGGTGCGCCAGGCCACGATCAGGCATATCGCCAGACACGGCAATACCCGCTCCACGTCTTCAAAACGCCGTCGTTCAATACGGCACCCCGATTTCAGCGTGCGAAAGAAAACCTCAATCGACCAACGCACGCAGTAGTACTCCACGATCGTACGCACCTGCTCGAGCGTATCGATTGGCAGCGTTGTCACCAGGATCCATTCCACCGGCGTCTCTCCCGCCGGTGGATTCGGTTCTCGGACCAGCACCCCATTCACCGTTACCGGCGGCAGTTCACGATCAGGACGCGACGGCGCTCGCAACGTCAGCGTCGCAGCGCGCACTTCCACTTTGGCTTGCCGCGTCTCACGGTTCCGACGGCGGTCACGATCCTCTGCCGCCGTCTTGGCCTTTCGCCCACGTATCAGAAGCTCGACCTCGTACAGCACCGCCGTGGCCAGCACCTGCGCTCGCAAATGCTGCGACCTTTTGCCTTCCACGGCTCGGTCCTGGCAAGCACGAATCAGCCAGTGGACCGGCTGCTCGCCACGCGGCTCGGCGAACAATTCGTAGATGTCGGCCTCGCTGTCGGCAATACAGATGCATTGCGTTTGGGGAATCTGCTCGGCCAACGCACGCGCCTGACGCAGCCCGGTGAGCCAACGCAGACTCTCCTTCTCTTCGATCGGCAGTTCCTTGCGTTGTTTCCGTTTCTCTGCTGCGGATGCGTGCGACACGCCTTCGGTGCGATTGAGAATCTCCACCCACACAGTGCCCAGCGGCGTTCCCTCGGCTGTGAAAGCCTGCATCTCATGCAACAGGAATCCACGTCGCGATCCATCCAGATCCCCGGCGCCAACCACTTCTTGCTCCGGTCGTGTCAGGTCGATCTCGCTGGTGTCCTGGACCAGCAGAACCACCTGCTGCTCAGCGGCACGCTCCCGGCTGCGCTGGATGTGAGGTGCAAGCGTTGCCTCAAGCGTTACCTTGTCGTTGTCAAAGAACCGATAGGCGGCTTGAATCTCGGCCCGGCCTCCACACGCCGCTGGAATGCTCAGCGTCGGCCGACTGCCCAGCGCAGACAGCACCGTGACCGCGCGAGCATCGAGCCGAGCATCGCCAAAATCCACGGTCGCCATTTCATCCTTGGCCCACAGCGCGATCATCGTGTCACTCCCTCAACGTTGGGGCTATCACTCCCTCCCAGGAGCTACAATGATCGCCTATCCTCCTCAGTTTGCCAAGACCACCTGGAAGTTGTGTGGAACAACGAGGGCAACGCCCTGGGT
>JBBRIK010000053.1:0-11521 GCA_038221045.1 Gemmatales bacterium | reverse complement strand
CTGGAAGTCTTGGCGATCGCGGAGGGAGTCGAGGTCCTTGTCCGTCTTCAGACGTTCGCGGAGATCGGAATACTGATCGAAGAGGTTCGACTTCCAGAAGCGATTCAACGTTCCCAGGGCCAGCCCGGCATAGCGCTCGATTTCCCGGTCGCGCTCGGCGGGCTTCAACTTGTCGTCCTCCCGCGCTGCGGCGATGGCGAGGGCATAGATCCGCGCCACAGCGAAACGAGGCCGGGGGGGCAGTTGAATCCGGGCCAGTTGGTCGGCCTCGGCGACGGCGCGAGCGTGGTCGCCCTTGCGGACGAGGAGTAACGCCCGCGCCATGCGTGTTTCCGGGCGCATTCCGAAGCGCTGGTCGGCCTGCTGGCATTCGTTCAGCGCCGCCGTCCACTCCTTCAGTTCTCCCAGGGCCATCAAGTGGATCAAGGAGGCATTGAACATCCGCTCCTCGATCTGCGGCTTCTCCTGAGGTGTGGGATTCTTGATCGACTCGTAAAGACGCAGAGCACCCGTCGAGCAGTCGCGCACGGCATCATGCCGGCCCTCCTTGCGCATCTGCATCGCGCGTTCCAGGCAACGGTCCGCCAGGCTCTCGGTCGTTTCGTCGGGGAGGCCCGAACTCACGGTGGCCTTGAGCGATTCCGCCTTGCGGTCAAGTGCCTCTGCCTTTTCGGGCTGGTTCATCTCCCTGAACAACCGGGCCAGCGTCCGGGTCGCGAAATAGCGTTGATTGACAAGCTGCGTCACCTCCGGGTGCTCGTGTTCGATCATCTCCCAGAGTTGAAGCGATTGCATCAGGAGTGCTTCTCCTTCTTCCTTCTCTCCACAGGCCGCCAGAAGCCGGCCCTTGCGCAAACCCTGCTCGGCCACATTGTCGAGGTAGAAGCTGACCGCCAGGGCGGTTCGTGGAAGCAGTTCGTCCCCCTTCCCCTTGATCAGCGGCAACTCGCACACCTTGATGAAGCCGTTGTAGAACCCCACCGCCAGGCGCGAGCCGTCGGGGCTGAAAACCAGGCGTTCGGGCAGCAGCGCCGTCGGGATGGCGGGCAAGAGGGCGATGGAGGAGCGATCGAACGGCGTCGTTTCTTGCCAGGGACGCATCTCGCGGAAGCAGAGCAAACGATCGCCTGATTGCAGGTCCCAGACCAGGACCAGCTCATCGACGACGGCGGCCAGGAGACGGCCATCAGGCCGAAATGCGATGCGGCCGATGTTCACCTTTCCCTCCGGCGTCAGGCGACGGATCGGCTTGCCGGTTTCCGCGTCCCATACCTGCACATGACCCGCGCCCGCGGCGGCCAGGAGCCGGCCATCCCCGCTGAAAACCGGGTACTGGTAGTCGGCGAAGTGGTGGAGCATCTTTCCCGTGGTGGCATCCCATACCTTCACTTCGGTCGGGGATGAGGACGCCAGCCGCCGGTCGTCCGGGTGAAACGCAAGCTCGGTGGCCGGCCCTGCGAGTTTGTCCTTGCCGATATGTCCTTCCAGCGTGTGCAGAAGCTTCCCTGTCCGCGCATCCCACACGCGCAGGTCGGCAGGCCGGGTGACTTTGGGCTGTGGGAAACCGATTTCCCTGCGCTGCCGGGTTGTCGCCAGCAGCGTCCCCTGGGCATTCAGGGCCAGAGCGGGAAAGGGGTCGTCGTAGTCTTCCAGGGCCAGGAGCAGCCGGCCGGTGGAAAGGTCCCGGATGCGGACTCCTCCGGGGTCTTTTTCTAACTTGTGGGTCTCGGCCACGACGATGCGACCTCCCTCGGGAAACAGTGCCATCGGACCTGCCAGGACTCCCGAGAGGCGGATTTTGGATATCTCCGCTCCCGCGGCTTGCTCCTTGTCGGGGTGCAACGTCCAGGAGCGAACCGTGTCATCCCCGGTGGTGACAAGCTGCCGGCCGTTTCGCCGGAAGGCCAGCCCCCTGACTCGTTCGGTGTGGCCGCGCAGGGTCAGGACGGGGAGTTCGCGCGGGGCGTCGAAGACTTTCACCTGACTGGGGATCGTGCTGTACTGTTTGGGGTCCTTGTAATGCTGGCTGGTGCTGAGGACGAGATACTGGCCATTGGCGCTGATGGCGGCCGCATCGACGCCGGGGTTCTCAGTCGGGTATTCGAGCAGGAGCTGGCCACTGGCGGCGTCCCAGAACTTCATCTCCTTGTAGCCGATGCCGATCAGACGACCTCCATCCGGCGTGAACAGCACGCGCTGGCCTGCGTTATTGAGGGTCATCGCCACCTGGCCGGACGGAACGTCCCACACGCGGACGATGGCCCGGCTGTCGTTCGTATTGAGCATGCGCTCCTCGCCGGAGAACCACTGGATCACCAGCGAGGCTGCCAGGCGCTTGCTGTCGGGACTCCAGGAGAAGTTCCAGGGGGAGCGCAGATCGGCCGAGGTGAAGAGCAGTTTGCCCGTGGCGACCTCGACGACGTTCACCTGATTAAACCGGTTGAGGGCGAGGTAGCGTCCGTCGGGACTGACAGAAAGGCCACCCCCGCCCCTATGCTCCGTGGTGCGGATGATCTTGCCGGTGTTCGCGTCGTGGAAAGTTAGAAACCCTCCCAGGCTTGTCGTTGCCAGAACAGTATCCGAGCAGTAGGCAACGCCGGTATCGGGGTTGTCCGACGGCACCTTGACGAGTAGCTTGCGGCCCTTGAGGTCCCAGATCTTCAGCGCTATCTCCACGAGGTGAGTTCGGTCGCGTGGGTGAAGGGGACTAAAGGTAGCGCCGCTGACGGTAACGAGCCGGCTGCCGTCCTGGTTCAGAGCGACGCCGCTGATCGCGCCGTTGTGGAGCCGGCCATTGAGCAAATTCAGGCCGGTCGAGAGTTCGCGAACGATGACAGCCCCGGCCTCGGAACCAATCGCGACGCTGCGGCCATCGCCGCTGAGGGCCAGCGCGGGCGCGGGCATGGACAGGGTCCCCAAAACGCGTCCCCCCTGCCCGCCGTGCGCCTCCCAGACCTTGACCGAATTATCGCGGGAGGCCGTCACCAGCAAACCGCTGTTGGGGCTGAAGGCTAAATCCACGACCGCGTCGCTATGGGCCAGGATGCGATGGACCTCATTCTTGTTCTCGACGTCATAAACCCGCGCCGTATGGTCCCCGCAAGCGGTGGCCAGGAAACGGCCATCCGGGTTGAAGATTATCTTGTGAACGGCGGCGCCATGAGTCGGGATATTAAGTCCGGTCTTTTCCAGGATCTGCACGGTCCCGGCTTCATCCGCGGCCGCACGCCGTTCGCCATCGGGAGACCAGGCGAGACTCGTGATCTTGCTGATGTAACGCACCTCCGAACCGAATGCCTTGCCGCTGGCGACCGTCCAGGTCTGGATGGTGCCATCGAGGCAGCCAGTCATCACTCTCTCCCCTTCGGGATGAAGGGCCAGCGCGGACAGGCCGGAATTGACCTTGAAGTTCGTCACTTCCTTGCCTGAGTCCGTTTCCCAGACCCGGACCGTCCCCTCCGTGCGCTGGCTAGGATCGTTGGGCTGCTGAGGCGCCAGGCGAGAATTGCCTGCCGCAATCCGCCGGCCGTCGCGGCTGAGGGCGAAACAGGTGAGGTACTCCCTGGAGAGCGTCAACTCGTGAAGGACCTTGCCCGAATCGAGGGCCACGACGAACACCTTGCCTCCTGCCTCGGGTACATTGCTCGTATAGACCATGCGCTTGCCATCGGGATGGAAGACGAAGTCACGGACCCCATCCTTACTCACCGAGGGGGAGGGCAGACGCCGGCCGGTTGCCAGGTCCCAGAAAGAGAGAAGGCTGGGACCGCCAATGAGGGCGAGCGTGCGTCCGTGAGGGTGGAACGCAATCTGGCTGGCCCGTTGGTCGTTGAAGGTGTGTGGAATGAGTTCGGAGTGAACGAAGTGTTTGAGGTGCCACCACTCGAAGCCGCGCTCGCCGGTCGGACATTCGTCAAGGCGGGCGTCCGCGATCGGGAGGTTGCAGTCGCGCAAGGCGGAGTAGGCGGCGGGGAGAGCGAGACGGCCCTGGGCTTGCTGCGATTCCTTTCGTGCTTTCGTTTCTTCCAGTAGGGCTATCCCCTTGAGTTTTTCCGCCTCGACAGACGCTTTCTGGGCCACGACAGCCTCATCGCGGGCTTTGCCTGTGGCGATATTCGCCTCCACTTCCTTCTCAAGAGCTATCCCCTTGGCGATATTTGCATTCTCCGCAGCGGTAGCTTTCTCTTCCGCTCGAAGATACTGCGACGAGACGGCGGCGAATCCGCCGACGATGAGGAAAATGATGAACGCGATGGTCCCCGCCGTCACTGGTCGGCGTTTCGCCCACTTGACCGCACGCTCCACCGGACCGACGGCACGAGCCTTGATCGGCTCGCCCTCAAGATAGCAGCGCAGGTCCTCCGCCAACGACAGGGAACTGTCATACCGACGGCGCGTGTCCTTTTCGAGACACTTGAGGCAGATCGTCTCCAGGTCGCGCGGGATACCTGGCTGCAAGGCCGTCGGCGCGACCGGCTCGCTGCTGCGCACCTGTTCGAGCGTTTCGAGGATGGTCGCACCCTTGAAGGGAGGCCGGCCCGTGAGCATCTCGTAGAGGATCGCTCCCAGGGCGTAGACGTCCGCGAGGGGTCCGACTTCCTTGATCTGACCGCTGGCCTGTTCGGGAGCCATGTAAGACGGCGTTCCCATGATCGCGCCGGAGACGGTCTGTCCGGAGTGTTCGCTGTCGAGCTGCTTGGCGAGGCCGAAGTCGGTGATCTTCGGCATTCCCAGCGGCGTGGCGGTCCGGCCATCGGGATTGGGGCGTGACGCGCCTCCGCCTGTGGCGCTGGCGGCGGCATTGCGGGTGCTGGCCTGCGCGGCGACCTCGACCGCTCCGGTCAGCAGGACGTTGGCCGGCTTGAGATCGCGATGGACGATGTCGCGTCCGTGGGCGGCCTGCATGGCCAGGGCGAGTTGCTGCACCAGAGCGGCGGCGACACGGGCGGGTTGTGGCGTGCCCTTGAGGTGATCGGCGAGACTGCCGCCCTCGACGAATTCGAGCGAGAAGTAGGGCAGTCCTTCAAACTCGCCGACCTCGTAGATCTGAACGATGTTGGGATGTTGCAGCTTGGCGACAGCCTGGGCCTCGGCCTTGAAGCGTGCGAGGTCGTGTTCGCCAGCGCGTGCTCCGGACAGGATCATCTTGAGAGCGACGAGCCGCTTGAGGGCGATCTGGCGTGCCTTGTAAACGACGCCCATGCCGCCGCGCCCGAGTTCGCCGAGGACTTCGTAGCCGGGGATATTCGGCAGCGGCAACTTGATTCGGGGAGCAGGGCCTGCGCCTTGCGTGGACGGGACTGCGTGAAAGGAGCCGGTCGCCTGATCGACGGTCGATTGTTGATAGGAGACGGACGGCAAGGCTTGAGCGGGCTTGGCGGGATCGGGCCGAGGCTCGGACATGAGCGTCTTCCTTCCAGGGGTGCGAGTCACAGGAGCAAGAACGATTATCGCAGAGGAACTCGTAGAATCAAGGACGTGTTGGACTGTGTGTGGAGTGAAAGAGTTCTCAAGCCCACCCACCGCGCCGGGTGGGGATGTCGGGCTGATTTCCCGGAATTTCCATGAAGGATTCCGCTCGGCTGAGCGTCTCCAAGGGGGGCAGAGTCCTCATCATCTCGGAAAGCATCGTCGAAAGCGAAATCCCAAGCGGATAGACGGCCAGCGACTGCGCCGATACCGGCTCCCTAACCTTCCTCGCAAGGAGTGGCTCGATGATACGCCGATCCGTCCAGTGCTTCCTGTTGATTTTGCTGTTGTGCCCTCTTTTGGCTCTCTCGCCTTCTCCCGCACGCGAGCCGGCGGAGAAGGACCCGCCCGTCAAGGATGCGGTTGCGAACTCGATCGGCCAGAAGCTGGTCCTCATTCCCGCTGGCGAGTTCATGATGGGTACGGCCGAGACGATTGAGGAACTGGATACAGCGTTTCCCGGCTACAACTTGAAGAAGAGATCCCACCTGTGCGACGATGAAAAAACGCATCGCGTCCGCATCACGAAGCCCTTCTATCTTGGAATTCACGAGGTCACGATCGGCCAGTTCAAGCAGTTCATCAAGGACGCCGACTTCAAGACCGAAGCGGAGAGGGACGGCAAAGGCGGCTATGCCATTGACGTGAAAACCGGCAAGTTCGACAAGAAACCGGAGTTTTCCTGGCGCAACCCCGGCTGGGTGCAGACGGACAATCATCCGATCGTCAACGTGACCTGGGCCGACGCCGTGGCCTTCTGCAACTGGCTCAGCAAGAAGGAAGGCAAGACCTATCGACTGCCGACCGAGGCCGAATGGGAATATGCCTGTCGCGCGGGAACGAAGACGCGCTACCACAGCGGCGACGACCCGGAGACGCTCATCAAGGTGGCGAACATCGCCGACGCCAGCGGCGAGAAGCTGGGCAAGCTCCAGTATCGCGACTGGGCGCAATTCGCTCTCAAGGGAAGCGATGGCTATACGCACACCGCTCCGGTAGGCAGTTTCAAGCCGAACGCCTTCGGCCTGTACGACATGCACGGCAACGTCTGGGAGTGGTGCAGCGACTGGTACGGCGAGGACTATTACTCCAAATCACCCGCGGAAGACCCGAAGGGACCGGAGCGGGGTGGGATGCGGGTTCGCCGCGGCGGCGCCTGGCACACGTTTCCCCTGTGGGTGCGGGCGTCATTCCGGAACAACAACACGCCCGAGTCTCGTTATTTCAACCTGGGGTTCCGTGTGGCTCGTGACAAATGAAGCGATTGTTCCGCTTTCGCCCAGGCGGCACGTCAGTTGCAAACGTGGTGTCCACTCTCATCTCTTACGGAGAGGAGGGATTCTCGGAGATTGACGACTCGACAAGGAGACTATTCATGCAAGCGACGGAAAAGGGCATCGCGGTCCTGAACTCCCTGCTGCGCGGCGAACTGGCGGCCACGGAGACCTATCAGCAAGCCATGGCCAAGGTGCAATCGGAGCCAGGTGTGGCGGAGTTGAGCCAGATTCATGTGGAACACCGCGAGGCCGCGAACACGATTCGCCAGCACATTCACGAGGCCGGCGGTCAACCGGGCAAGGGTTCCGGCGCCTGGGGTACCTTCGCCAAGACCATCGAAGGGGCGGCCAAACTGTTTGGCAACAAGGCCGCGCTGAAGGCCCTCAAGGAAGGCGAGGAAGTTGGCATCAAGGACTACGAAAAGGCCCTGACCGACGACAATCTGCCGGCCGAGTGCAAGACCCTCATCCGCACCAAACTGTTGCCTCAAACCCAGGCGCACATTCCGGTTCTGGACCGTCTCATGACCGCTCAGTAAGGATCGTGAGCGAAAGCACTTCTTGCCGCTTGCGGCGTAGCGGCGACTCCGCCTCGCCGCAAACGGCAACATTCATTTTCCCAACTCCCTCGCGCACAGGAGAACGACCATGCCGGCGTGGAACAAAAAAGACGAGCGCCAGTACGAACACATCAAGGAAAGTCTGCTGGGAGAGGGGAAGGGCGAGGAGCGCGCCAGTGAGATCGCCGGCCGTACCGTGAACAAGCGCCGCCGTCAGGAAGGCCGTACTCCCAACAAGACGACCCAGGGGACCGGAAATCCGAACAAGCCTCTCGCGGAACGCACCCTCCAGGAACTTCGCAACCTGGCCAGTGCGAGGAAGATCAACGGCCGAAGCCGGATGAACAAGGCCGAACTCGTTCGCGTCCTCGGTTCGTGACGCACGCCGAACTTTCCTGCTTCTTCGACTCAAACGGCACAACGCTTGCGACAGGTCGTTTGCCCTGGCAATCTCTTTTCCGACATTCAGGAGGTTCACCGATGAAGTTATTCCGACACACGATGTTGACGTTCGCCTTTCTGGTTTTCGCCGTGAGCGTTCGCGCCGAAGACCGCAAACTCATCGAGAAGAAGCGGGCCGACAAGGAACCGGCGACGGAACAGGAGTTCCTCGTCAAGGCCATCGCGGACGACATCGCCGAGATCAAACTCGCCGAACTGGCCGTCAAGAAATCGAAGAGCAAGGACGTCGAGAGGTTCGCGCGCAAGATGATCGACGATCATCGCAAGAATCGCGACATGCTGCTCGCACGCGCCAAAGTCCTGAAGCTGGGCGTCGTCGAGGGGCTGGAGAAGGAACACAAGGAGAGGATGGCGCGCCTCTCGAAGCTGGAAGGCGACGCCTTCGACCGCGAGTACATGCACTGTATGGTGGAAGACCACGAACAGGACGTGAAGATGTACGAAACCTGGTCGAAGAAGGTCAAGGACAGCGATTTCTCCGACAACCTTGCCAAGACCGCCAAGACGGTCAAGGAACACCTGACGATGGCGAAGGAAATCCATGACAAGGTGAAGTAGTGCCGGGAAGACTGCCGAACTCTGTCAGACTGTAATGGGCGAAGTGAACCCTTGAGGGTTCGCTTCGCCCGTTTTTGTCTGGAGGAACAGTTCAACACAATTCTGAGCATTTGCTTACTCATTCCTCGAGCGCCCGCCCTATCGCAAGGCAGATTCCCTCAATTCCGAACTCTCGGGAGAACCGGCATTGCCATTGCGGGAGGAGTAATCCGATTGTAAATCCCGACGCCGAGCAGGCGTCATTTCCCCAAGAGGGCAATTCGATGACACAGAACAAGAAGAAGATGGTGACGGCGGTCTTTCGCGATCGCATGAAGGCCGAAGAGGCTTTCGACTACCTCCACGGCCTGGGCTACAACAGCAACGACATCAACGTGTTGATGTCGGACAAGACCCGCCTGGCCTACTATCCCCAGGGGATGGGAGACCAGCACCCGGCCGGCAACAAGGCGACGGAAGGCATGGGCATCGGCGGAGCCATCGGGACCGCCGTCGGTGCGACGCTCGCCGCCGTGGCGGCCATCGGCACGACGCTGGCCCTGCCTGGCATTGGCCTGCTGGTGGCCGGTCCGATCGTGGCTGCCCTGGCGGGCGGCGGTGCGGGTGCGGTAACGGGCGGGCTGATTGGCGGCCTCGTCGGCGCCGGCATGACGGAGCAGAACGCTCAGGCGTATGATGAAGCTCTCCGCGGCGGCGGCGTGGCGATGGGCGTTGTGCCGCGCAGCAACGAAGACGCGGACGCGATTGAGAAACAGTTCAAGAAGCTCAACGGCGAGAACGTCTGTTACTGCTAAGGCCCAATGACGAAACGACTTCTTGCCGCTTGCGGCTTAGCGGTCTTCTGCTAAGCCGCAAGCGGCATTTCGTTTGCGGTTACTTTCTCTTGCTCGCATTCACCCCAATATCCTTACAGAGAGGAGTCTCTCATGCCGGCCGAGTTTTTCCCCCACCAGGCCCCATCGCCTAATCCGTCTCCTTCGGATCCACGACCGCCCCGTCCCGAGGATGAGCCGATGAGAAGGCCGCTTGAGGAACCGATGTCGCCTTCGCCGCCTCTGCCGCAGCCAGAACCGCCCGAACCAATGGCCCCTCCTCCCATCGCTGGTTGACAGCCCCTTTTCACACGAATTGTCCACTCACGAGCCGCGCCTCCAAGGGGGCGCGGCTCGTGCCATTTCTGCGCGACAATCTGCTCAGCTATGCGATTATTCTTTCCTCAGCGAGAGGCACCGAGGTAAACACTCCAAACGCATCGGATCGTTTGCGGCGAAAATCAGCGGCTCTCTCTGTTTCAGGAACATGGCACACCACTTGCAAAACCCCTACTACCCTGTCAGCCGGAAGAGGGTTTCTGGCGAGGTGATCAACAGACCTCCCTGTGGGCTGGTCTTTCAACGAAGGGGACTCTCATGGACAACACATCCAGCATGCGGAAGGGCGCAGCCAACGTCGCCGACAAGGCGGCGGACGCAGGTTCGAGCGCGCTCGACAAGGTCAAGGACGTTGCTTCCCAGGCGGGGCACGCGGTTGGCTCGGCAGCGACGGCGGCGGGCCATGCGGTCGGCTCGGCGGCGACGACGGTCGGCCACACCGCTGACAACGCGGTCGGCTCGGTCGGCAGCGGCATGCACTCGCTGGCCGACACCATTCACCAGAAGGGCCCCGATCACGGCGTCCTCGGCAAGGCGGCGGACGCCGTCGCGAACACGCTCGAGAAGGGCGGCAAGTATCTGGAAGAGAAGAAGATCAGCGGCATGGCCGAAGACGTCACCGAACTGATCAAGCGGAACCCGATTCCGGCGCTGCTGATCGGCGTCGGCCTGGGATACCTCCTGGCCCGCACTCTCCGGAGTTGAACCATGACAACGCAGGTCCCAACGTCCTCGGAACCAGGGGTATCCTCCCTGTTGAAGGGGATCGTCGATGACATCGGGGACCTCATCAAGCAGCAGATCAGGTTTGCTCGAACGGAAGTGCAAACCGACCTCCGCAAGAGCAAGGAGGCGGTCGTGGCCCTCGCCATCGGGGCGGGGGCTGCACTCCTCGGGCTGATCTTCGCGGGCTTGATGGTGGTCTATCTGCTGCACTGGGTGACCACTCCGTCGGGTGCGGTGAACCCGGATCCGGCGAGAATCCCTCTCTGGGGATGCTACGGGATCGTCACTCTCCTGTTCTGGGTTCTTGGCTTTGTCATGATCCGGGCGGGAATCAAGAAGTTTGAGTCATTCAACCCGCTGCCCGAAAAGACCGTCGATACTTTGAAGGAGAACGTCCAGTGGATAACAAACTCGAAGTGATTCACCACGAGATGGAAGAGACGCGGGCATCTCTGGCGGGCAAACTGGACTCCCTCGAAAACCACGTTCTCGGAACGGTCCATGAGGCGACGGACGCCGTGTCCCATACCGTCGCGGACGTCAAGTCCGCCGTGGGCAGCGTCACGGGAACCATCGAGGATACCGTCAAGTCCGTCGCGGATACCTTCAAGCACACTTTCGACATGAGCGATCATGTCAAGAATCATCCCTGGGGGATGCTTTGCGGGGCGGTCGCGGTGGGCTTTGCAGGCGGCTCGTTGCTGCCGTCGTCCCGGCGTGAGAAGGAAGAGGCGCCGCGTGCGACTGCTTCTCCGCTCCCGGTCGCGGCGGTTTCGGCCTCGAATGGGGCGTCGGCCGCGCGAGCGGCCGCTCCCGCCGAACACGAATCGAGTGGGGCCGAACTTCTGCACAAGTTGAAAGGTCTCGCTCTCGGCACGCTGATGGGCGTGGTCCGCGATCTGGTGGCCACGGCACTGCCCGAGTCGGTGAAGGGCGATGTGACGCGCATGGTGGATGATTTTACCATCAAGCTCGGAGCAAAGCCCGTCAGCGATCCGCTGGGAACGGAATCCAGCGCCAAAGAGCAGGCTTCCACTTCAGGAGGGCAGGCCCATGACGAACGTGAACACGCAACGTCGGATGGGGCGAGAGAATCAGCCGCGGAAACGGCGCAGCGTTCCGGCGGAGGCAAGAGAGGTCAGCAGTCGCGCGGAGGGTTTGACCGGCCTTCCAGCAAATGATGCAGATGTCCAGCCGTTGGGTCTCGGCGATGGACAGGGCGGAGGGCAACTCCGGGAGCAATACACTCGGCCACGAGGGGGGCGCTCTCCGCCGGATAGACAGTTGAGACGAAGCCGTACTGAAAGCCGGCCTTTGG
>JBBRIK010000052.1:0-11603 GCA_038221045.1 Gemmatales bacterium | reverse complement strand
TCGAAACAAGTGACGCTCGGGAGCGCGCAGCGTTGGCCGAAGAAGCACGCCGCCGGCAGATCCACTGGCTCGTTCGCGCGATGCAACACGTCGGCCGAACCTTGCCCTCCCCTCCCAAGACAGTCGTGCTGGCAGGTTCGGGCGAATTCCTGGCTCGCGCTGCCGTCGAACGCGGGTTCCCAGGAGGAACATGCCAGGTGATGTCCCTCGCCTCGCGAAGCGGAGTGGGCGTCTCGACGGCAGCCTGCGCTCACGCCATCGCCGTCCTCGCCCATGAGAGGGCGGTCCCATGACGCTGACCGTCGTCAAGGTCGGCGGCAGCCTCTACGATCTGCCGGACCTCGGAGCGCGCTTGCGAAATTGGCTGAATACGCTGACCGCGAGCAAGGTGCTGCTCATCCCTGGAGGGGGGCGGACTGCCGACGTCATCCGCGAGTTCGATCGTGTCCACGGGTTGGGCGAGAAGATCGCTCATGAACTCGCTCTGCGATCGCTCACGCTCAATGCCTGGTTCCTCGCGGAATTGCTCGGCGGCACGGTCCCTGTTCTCGATCCGCGCCGCGCCGGCTGGGAGGGACATGCGCTACTGGATGGATTCGCCTTCGGTCAGGATGAGGAAGTGTCAATGAAGTTGCCTGCGTGCTGGGAGGCGACGAGTGATTCCGTCGCCGCTGTCGCCGCTGTCGTACTTCAAGCCTCGGAGCTGGTGCTGCTCAAGTCCATTGAAGAGGCGGACGGGCTGGTCGATCCCTTCTTCTCGCGACTGGTCGAAGGAGAGAGGTTTCGTGTGCGGATAGTCAATTTGCGAAGGACCGCCCCGCCGTGAAATTGCCTCTCTTTCCAAGGGGGACGTTGTCTCTCACCGATGTCGCTTGATTTTCGTCTTTGGTTCCGCTATCTCACTCGCGGCGTGGACAGGAGGTTCACGATCGGGCAAGGATGCTTCTTCATGAAATTGCGTCATCCCGGCTTTATTCGTCTGGCCGGATTCGTTGCCGCGTGGGTGATTCGCCTGTGGATGAGGACGCTCTGTGTCCGCGTCCACGTCGAGGACAATCGGCCTCATCCTGAAGACCCACGCCGGCAGCGCTGCATTTATGCCTTCTGGCACGAAACGATTCTGAGCGTGATGGCGTTTTACGCCAAGACTCACTTTCTGGTCAGCGACCATGCCGACGGCGAGTTGATCGCCCAGGTTTGCCGCCATTATCGCACGGGAACCGTGCGGGGTTCGACGACGCGGCAGGGCGGGCGAGCCCTGCGTGCGATGATGAACGTCAATCTGCGCGGACACCTGGGTGTCACGCCGGACGGCCCCTGCGGGCCGCGACGGCAAGTGCAACGGGGATTGATCTTCCTGGCCTCGCACACTGGCTTGCCGATCATCCCCTTTGGCATGGGATACGGGCGCGCCTGGCGGTTGTCGTCCTGGGATCGTTTCGCGCTTCCCTGTCCCTGGAGCGGCGTGGACTGCGTGGTGGGTTCGCCCATCCAGGTGCCTCCGAGGCTCAGTCGCGAAGACCTGGAACACTATCGGCAAGTTGTCGAGCGTGAAATGCTGCGCCTGACTGCGGCGGCGGAATCTCGGGCCTCCCGAAGAGGCGGGCGGAAGGTAGACAAGCGCATGGCCTCCGCGCTCAACTCCGAGCGGCCAGCGGCCTGAATCGAACGAATCATCAAGGCCATGACCAGAAAGGCAAGTGCGACATGGAACGAGCACAGATCACGACCAGCCTTCTCGCCATCCTCGAAGACACTCGCGGAGAGCCTGTCGAACATCTCGAGGAGCAAACCAATCTGCGTGAAGACCTCGGGTTCGACTCTGTCGATTTCGTGTGCATGGTCCTCGAGGTGCAAAACCGGCTCGGCGTCAATCTGACGATTGCCGAAATGGAGCCAGTCGTTCGCGTCGGGGACCTCCTCGACCTCCTGGAGGCCCGGCTGACGGCTCCGATCGCTCAAGTTGCCTAGCATTCCAGCGCTGGATTGCCTGGAGTGTAGCCGAATTCGCCAGAATTCGGGTCGCTCAAAAGCCACCAAGAACCCGAATTCTGGCGAATTCGGCTACAAGTATCGCTGTAGTGCTAGTCCTTGCAAACCTGTCCAATCCGTCGATCTGAACCGAGAGGCCCTTGAGGCGAAAGGGTTCCCCTTGTTTGCCAGACTCCGCGAAGGCGGTACTCTCATTGCTTGGGGAACGGTGCAGGCCGGCCCGGAATCCCTGTCGGCCCTGCGCCGCCAGCCGGGCGATCCCGAGTTGTCTCCCAACTTCCTCAAGCACTCCGACGAGCAGACCATCGCCGGCCTCGTCGCCGTGCTGCGGGCCAGACAGAGCGAGGCCCTGCGCGGGACGGATTTCACGCGCTGGGGCGTCGTAGCCGCTCCTCGTCATCTGGGCCGGCAGACCGTGGCCGACGTCTTCGCGCGCGTCGATCGTCGAGGACCTTCCGGCGCCTCGCCCCTGGTCATTCCACATCGGTCCTTGCACTCCGTCTCGGGAACGATCAGCGAGGCGCTCGGCACGCATGGGCCGAACCTGTCCGTCAGCGGTGGACCGGGAAACCTCGCCGAAGGACTGCTGGCCGCCCTCACGCTTCTCAATGAGAAACACCTGCCGGGACTCTGGCTGGTTCTCACGCAGTGGGCCCCCGAATCGGCACTCGGGACGGAAGCGGGCCACGGGACCTGTTATGCCCTGGCCCTGGCCCTGACTCCCTTCTCTGGGGACCGAGCCGGCCCACGCCTGCGATTGCTGACGGCGGCAGACATGAACGCGCTTCAAGACTCCGTCTCGCTGCCGGAACTTGGAACTCTGCACGAAGTGTTCATCCGACCGGGCCGGCAGGTTTTCCGCTTCGAGTGGGGCGGAGGTCTGGAAGTGGAGGGATTGGAAGTCCTGGCGGAGATCGAGGCATGAGACGGGAACAGGCTTTGTGGATCACGGGCGTCGGGACGGCGAATCCCCTCGGCCTGGATTACAAGACGACGGCTCAGGCCCTTCTCGCGGGCAAGTCGGGAGTGCGGCAGGTGACGTACTCCACCTTGCCCGGATCGCCCTGTCAACTGGCGGGAGTTTTGCCTCCCTTGCCTGCCCCGCCCGGCTGGAATGAGAACGATTTCTTGCGCCTGGACTCGCTGGAACGGCTCCTTCTCCACTGCTGCGTTCAAGCCCTGGCCGACTGCGGCATCACCCCTTCAATGCGCATCGGACTGGTTGTCGGCATCGGTTCCGAATGGATGGTGAACTGGGAGGAGCGATGGCGTGTGGGCGGAATGGCGGCGATGGACGCTCAGTCAGATCCCGAGCCAGTCGTTCATCGGATTCGGCAGCGATTGGGCCTGAGTGGGCCGGCCCTCACGGTCGCGGCCGCCTGCGCCAGCGGCAACGTCGCTCTCGCTCAGGGACGGCGTCTAATCGAGCAGGGTCTGGTTGACGTCTGCCTTGCCGGCGGAGTCGATCATTCCGTCAATCCGGTCTCGATGGCCAGCTTCGGCAACCTGGGCGTGCTGTCGAAGCGGACCAACGATCCCGCTTCCGCATCGCGTCCTTTCGACCGAGACCGCGATGGCCTGGTGATGGCCGACGGCGGCGCGGTGTTCGTGCTGGAGCGAGCCGGAGACGCTCGCGCCCGTGGAGCGCGGCTGTACGCGGAATTGGCCGGCTTTGGTTCGAGCAGTGACGCTCATCATATGGTCATTCCCAGCCCGGACCCTGAGCCGGCGGTCCTGGCCATGCGCGAGGCGCTGGCCGACGCGGAGGAGAACGCGGAGGAGACCGATTACATCAACGCCCATGCGACCAGCACGCCGGTGGGCGATCGCAACGAGACGCGGGCGATCAAGGCAGTCTTCGCGAAGGCGTTGGGAACGATCCCCGTCAGCGCCACCAAGAGCATGACTGGCCACCTGTTGAGCGGGGCGGCCGCGATGGATGCCATCGCCTGCCTGGCCGCGCTCGAACACCAGGCCGTGCCGCCGACGATCAATCTCGAGAATCAGGATCCGGAATGCGATTTGTGCCACGTCCCAGGTGAAGCAAGGCCGCATCGCGTGCGGGTGACGCTGTCCAACTCGTTCGGTTTCGGCGGCAACAACTCCTGCATCGTCCTCCGCAAGGCCGGCTGAGTTGGGTCTACTTTACAGACGTCAGATGAGCGACGACGAGGCGGATATCGTCGTACGAGACTTTCTCCCCCAGCAGCAGGAAGATCGGCTTGAGCTTCTCGGTGCCGACCTGCCGCGCTGCCGCTGCGATGCGCTGATACAACTCGTCCGGCACCCAGACGCGAATCGATCTCGGCTTCTCCTCCGCGATGAAGCGTCCCAAATAATCCACGATCGTCGATCGACTCAGGCTCAGTTGGTGCATCACATCCTCGATGGCCGCCTCCTCGCGGAACTGAGCGAACGCCGTCAAGTGCCGCTGCGTCAACTTCGCCGGCGCTGGGGCCGCCTCCACGAAACGTGGCGGCGCATTCACGTCCGTCGGCACTCCCGACGCCGCGCAGTGGTCGAGGATCACCTTGAGGAAGGCCGCTCCGAAGCTCGACAGTTTGACGTCGCCGACACCTGACAGCAGCCGCATCCGGTCGAGCGTCGAGGGCCGGACGCGGGCCATCTCGCGCACCACCGCATCGCTGAAAACAAGATACGGCTTGTCGTGTCCCTGCTGGTGGGCCAGGTCGCGGCGCAGCAGACGCAGCGCCTCGAACAACGTCTTATCGACGCCCTCCCACGACACCTCCGCCGCCTGCGAACTCTTCGGCGCCTCGCCCTTCTTGCGGCGAACCAACTGGATCAGCCGCACCGTTCGGTTGCCCTTGAGCAGCTCCCAGGACGCATCGTTGAGCCTCAGCTTCGGATACTCGTCCTCCGTCTGCACCAGCACACCCTGGCCGATCAACTGATAGATCCAGTCGCGCACGTCGGCCTTGGGATGGTCCTCCAGCAACTTGTAGGTCGTCAGTTTGTCGTGGCCCCACTTGCGAATGCCCTCGCTGTTCTCACCGCGCAGGACGCCGACGACATGGCCGATGCCGAAGTTCTCCTTCACCCGTGCCACACACGACAGGATCTTCTGCGCGATGAGCGTGGCCCCCTCCACCTCCTGCGTGTCGCCCAGACAGATATCGCAGGCGGAGCAGGAAGGGGCGTCGTAGGTCTGGCCGAAATAGGTGACAAGGGCCTTGTGCCGGCAGACGGCGCCGCGGGCGTAGCGTGACATTTCGTCGAGTTGCTTCAGGGCGGCGGGCAGGTAGATCGCCTCCGCTTCCGCCTCGGCCGCCGACTTCTCCAGGATCGACTTGAGCGTGAAGATGTCGGCGCCGGAGTAAAGCAGCACGCACTCGGCTTCCAGTCCATCGCGCCCGGCTCGGCCCGTCTCCTGCTGGTAGTGTTCGAGCGTCTTGGGCAGAGCGGTGTGCAGGACGAATCGGACGTTGCCGCGGTCGATGCCCATGCCGAAGGCGATGGTTGCCACGACGACGTCGATGCGTTCGGCGGCGAAAGCCTCCTGAGCGCTGCGGCGTTCCTCGGTCATCAGGCCTGCATGATAGGCGGCGACCTTGTGGCCTTTGGTCTTCAAATTAGCGGCCAGATCATCGACGTCGCGGCGGCGTAGGCAATAGATGATGCCGGCCTCATCGGCGTGACGGGCGAGGACTTCCTGGACCTGCTTGTGAACGTCGAGCTTCGGCAAGACGCGATAAGTGAGGTTGGGCCGATCGAAGTTGCCGACGAGGACGACGGGATCTTGCAGGTTGAGCTGCGCGATGATGTCGCGGCGCACCTGCTCCGTCGCCGTCGCGGTGTAGCCATGCACCGTCGCGCCGCGGAAGTGCTCGCGCAGTTTGGCGAGCTGGCGATATTCGGGGCGAAAATCGTGGCCCCAGTGGCTGATGCAGTGGGCCTCATCGATGGCGAACGTATGGACCTTCGCGTCCTGAAGCAGACGATAGAAGTCGGTGTTGACGAGACGCTCGGGCGAGACGAAGACGAGCCGCGCGCCTCCCTGGCGGATGTCGATTTCGTTAGCGAATCGCTCGCGCTCGGACAGGGAAGAATCGATCTGCACGGCGGGAACGCCAACGCGGGCGAGGGCATCGACCTGATCTTTCATGAGGGCGATGAGGGGCGAGACGACGACCGTGGTGCCGCCGCGATGGACCGCCGGTGCCTGATAGCAGAGCGATTTACCGCCGCCGGTGGGCAGGACGACAAGCGAATCCTTGCCATCGAGGACCGCCTGCATCGCCTGTTCCTGAAGGGGACGAAGCGTGCGAAATCCCCAGTGATGGGCGATGACGTCGAAGAGCGGTTGCAGGTCGGCGGACATGGCGCGCAAATCTCCTTTTACGCATCATCGCCGATGAAGCCGTCAAGGGGAAGGGCAGAAGGCCGCGACGCCGCCAGCGGCAGGAAGTTGGTCCTAATTCAACTGTGCGGGATGAGCGAGCGGGCGCCGGGCGAATCGGGCAATCGCACACAGGAGTACTACCGGACCAGTCCCTCAGCGCGTTCGAGTGGCTGGAGCAGGCTTACGACGCGCACGGGACTGTCGGCCAGCACCCAGGCGTCCTTGCTCGCTTCGCCGGCGAGAATGGAGAGATCGAGAGATCGAGAGCGGCCTGCTCGTCCGACGCGCGGACGAGCAGGGTCGGAGCCATTCAGTCTGTTCCGCCGTGGATATAGAAAGTCCCTTG
The DNA here is from genome assembly GCA_038221045.1 of Gemmatales bacterium. GTDB lineage: Bacteria > Planctomycetota > Planctomycetia > Gemmatales > Gemmataceae > JBBRIK01. The sequence goes on along the minus strand of JBBRIK010000052.1, from coordinate 4,902 downwards.
CAGGTTGGTAATAGACGGCGGACTCACGCCGCGCCGCTGGCCCGCCGCGGCGAGAGACGCTCGGCGTCGAGAACGTCGAAGTAGGCGGAATACCACTCGAGCGTTTCGGCCAGCGATTCGTCGAGGCTGTAGCGCGGCAACCAGTCGAGCATCGCGCGCGCCTTCGCCGCCGACAGATACTGATGTTTGATCTCGTTGCTGGCGATACCCAGCACCTTCGGCTGAAGCGACGAGCCGGTCAGCCGCAGGATGCGATTTACCATGTCGAGGACGGTCACCTGAATCTCGGTCGAGAAGTTGAAGGCGTGGCCGATCAACTCCGGGTTTCGTTCCATGCACTCGGCCAGGTGCAGGTACGCCGCCGCTCCGTCCTTGACGTAGAAGTAATCGCGAATGTAACTGCCGTCCGAGCGAATCAGCGGCCGCTCGCCGCGCACGACGGAGCGAATCGTCCCGGGAACGATCCGGTTCCAGTTCAGATCGCCGCCCCCATAGAAGTTGCCGCAGCGCGTGACGCAAACGGGAAGCTTGTAGCTGTGCGCATAGGTCAACGACAGAATGTCCGCGCAGGACTTGCTCGCGTCATAGGGATGCCGGCCTTGCAGCGGCGCATCCTCGGTGTAGGGCAATTGCTCCTGATCGCCATAGGCCTTGTCCGAGGAGGCGACGACGACCTGGGGAGGAGAGCCACAGCGCCGCGCCGCCTCGAGGACGCACCAGGTTCCCTGGATATTGGCCTCGAACGTCGAGATCGGACTGCGATTGGCCACGCCGACGATCGTCTGGGCGGCCAGATGGAACACCGTCTGAATCTCGTATTCGGCCAGCACACGTTCCACGAAATGAGCCGACTCGACCGACCCGCGGACGATGTCAATCTGGCGATCCAGGCCGGCGCGGACCAGTTCGGAGCCGCTCACCTGATCGCGGACCAGGCCGACGACGTGAGCGCCCTTCTCCAGCAGCAATCGCGTCGTCCACGCCCCCACCAGCCCGGTGCAACCCGTCACGAACACGCGTCGATCGCGCCAGAAATCCCGAGCCGTCTCCATACTGCTCTCTCCATGTACGGGTTGCCGGTTCACGCCGCCGCCCTGTTTCCACCCTGCGCCAGCGGAGTGAGCCAGACGGCCTTTTTCTCGTCCCAGAGTTGGTTGAGGTGCTGATAGTCGCGGCTGTTATCCATGCACTGCCAGAAGCCGCGATGCTGATAGGCGGCCAACTCACCATCGCGCGCCAGTTGCCGCAGCGGCTCGCGCTCGAGGATTACTTCGGGATCGTTGGGCAACAGATCGAGGAACTCGCGCTTGAAGACGAAGAACCCGCCGCTGATCCAGCCCGGCGTCACAGGCGGCTTCTCGCTGAAATCGGTGACGATCGGTCCATCAAGTTCCATCTCGCCGAAGCGCCCAGGGGCATGGACGGCCGTCACCGTGGCGATGCGGTTGTGCCGGCGATGGAAGTCGAGCAGCGCGCCGATATCGACGTCGCTGACGCCGTCGCCGTAGGTCAGCAGAAAATTGTCTCCATCGAGGAACGGTTCGACGGCCTTGACCCGCCCGCCAGTCATGGTGTCCAGTCCCGTCTCGGCGAGCGTGACCTCCCAGTTTTCCTGGCAGTGCCGGCCCCGGATGCGGAACGAAGATTCCTCACCGAGGTCGAGGGTCAGGTCGGCACCGTGGAGGTGATAGTCGAGGAAGTAGCGCTTGAGGGTCCAACCCTTGTAGCCCAGGCAGAGGACGAAGCGGCGCAGGCCAAATCGGCTATAGCTCTTCATGACGTGCCAGACGATGGGCTTGCCGCCGACGGGGATCATCGGCTTGGGAATGTCGTCGGCGATGTCCCGAATCCGCGTACCCATGCCGCCGCAGAGAATGACCACTTGCATATCGGAATCCCGGAAAGGGAGGAACACGCACAGCCTGGAGAAAGCGGGGAAGCGAGGACACATGCTGAGAGACGTGAGGAGTCCTTCTCCATCCAGGATTGGGAGCGTAATGATCGGGCGTCCCATTTGCAACGTCCGTTTCTCTTCGGAGGGCGTCCCTTCGGATGTTGGCGGCCGGTTCACCCTACCCGAAATCGATCGACGACCTCCTCATCCAGATCGATTCCCAACCCTGGCTCCTCCGGCACGCTGATCTCTCCCGCCACGACAGGAAACCGTTGCTTCGTCAGGGTTTGCCGCAGCGCCCCCTGCTCGACGCAGTACTCGAAGTAGTGGGTGTTCGGCAGGGCGGCGACGAGGTGCAGACTGGCGGCGATGTTGATGCCGGTCTTGTAACTGTGATTGACGCATAGCCGATGACGTTCCGCCGAGTCCCAGCCAATGCGCTTCGAGCGAGTGAGTCCCCCGACGCGCGTCACATCGATCTGCACGACGCCAATCCCGCCCACGTCCATCATTCGCTGAAACTCCTTGACGTCGCAGATCTCCTCTCCTGCCGCGATGGGTATTGGACTCTGGCTGCTGAGTTTGCCGTAACCCTCGACGTTGTCCGGATGGAGCGGTTCCTCCAGCCAGGCCGGCCGGAACTCCTCGAACTGCCTCGCCCGCCGGATCGCCGTCGCGGTGTCGTAGCACAGTCCGGCGTCGATCATCAACTCGATGCCGTCGCCGATGCCGCGGCGCGCGCCGCGAACGTGGGCGATATCGCTCTCCTCGCTCTGGCCCATGGGTCCCCAGCCGAACTTGACCGCCTTGTAGCCCTGCGCCGCGAGTTGCCGGCCGATGCGTTCCGTCTCCGCCGGCGTGTCGCCGAACAGGATCGAGGCGTAGGCGCGGAAGGTTTTGCGAAAGCCGCCGCCGAGCAACTGGTAGACCGGCCGCCGCGTGGCCTTGCCCATCAGGTCCCACAGGGCGATCTCGACGCCGCTCATCGCCTGGATGGCCGCCCCCTGACGGCCGAAAAAGATCGATCCCTCATACATCTTGTGAATCAGTTTCTCGATCTCGAAGGGATCTTCCCCGAGGACGCACTGTGCCAGCCCGCGGCAGATCTTGTGCGACAGGGGGGCGTCAATGACGGCCTTGGCGACGAGTGCGGAGGAATCGACCTCGCCCACGCCGACGAGTCCGTCGTCGGTGTGGACCTTGACGACAAGCGTTTCCTGGCTGCCGTCGCAGCGTTCGTTGATCTCGGGCAGACGTAGCGGAATGGCCTCGACGCGAGTGATTTTCATGGGGAGCGCCTTCAGAGTCGGAGGGTGGTGCAGAGGACGATTCTCACAGGATAGTTAGCGAATGCACCATGAGAACGCCAGGGTCTGAGGACGCCGGCCGGAGTCGATTCCCTCCCTATCGCGAACCCCCATGAAAAAACACACCGGCTGAGGTCTCCGAACGGGTTCGCTGACCGTTCGGGTCCTCAGCCGGTTCTTGATTTGACGGCTTCTCGGTCGCGGGGCCTCTTTTCAGCAGCGCTCGATCTTCACGGCGTAGCCACGATGGCGGAGCTGGTGGGCTGCTCGCTCGGCGTCGTCGCGGTCCCGATAGCCTCCGTAGTTTTCCCAGCGTCCGCACTCAAGGTAGAACACCTCGAAGCGGCCGTGCCGGTCGTGCCGGTGGTACTCGACAGGCGGGCGGGCGTCCGCGGCGGCGGGTGTCAGGGCGAGGCCAGTCAGGGTTGCGGTGGTCAACACGGCGGACAGAATCAGCTGGCGAAACATCTTCGTTCTCCTCGTTTCCTTTGGGCGGTTTTGTTGTCCCCTGCCGCAAGAAGAACGAGGGCGTGGACCTCTCTTGCGCCCCTTGTGAGGCCTCTCATCCGGTTCTCATCAGTCTCGATCCTCGAGATGGAATTTGTGGAGCAGTCGATACACAACGGAGGAGAAGAGAAGACAACCTCCCTGAGGGAAATGGAGAGCTAAGGGCTGTTCGGGGACCTCACTCGTGGCCCTGGCAGTGCTTGCAACCCCCGCAGTTGCCGAAATTGCTGCTGGCCTGCTCAGTGCCTCCGAAGGCAGGTCGAGTAGGCCGGCAACAGCAGGCCTGGACTCCGGAGATACACTGGCGTGGGCCACAAGAACCCTTCTCGCCACATGTGCTGATTTTGCCCTGGCAACCGATGCCCGAACACTTAATCTCGCCGCACCTGGCCCGCTCGACCAAATGCTGGCGGAGCGGTGTGGCGGTAGTCGGGGCCGCCACATAATCCTTTCCGTCGGCAACATCGACGCTGCCGTGACTGTCATTACTCTGGCATCGCTTGCAGTTGCCGCACTCGCTGCTGGGCTGCTCCGCACCTTCGGTAGAAGATCGCGCGGGCTGGCAGCAGAGAGCCTGAGTTCCCGAGACGCACTGGCGTGGCTCACAAGAGCCCTTCTCGCCACACTTTCCGTAGTCGCCGTCGCAGCTTCGACTCGTACACCTGTCCTTGTTACATTTGCCCCGCTCGACTCGATGTTGACGGAGCGGGGTGGCTTCAGTCGGAGCCGCCACATAATCCATCCCGTCGATAACATCGACGCTGCCGTGAACGGGAATGAATGCCAGGAACGATACCACGATCAGTGCAAGATTCCTCATGACCGCGCCTCCTCCGGGGGATCTCGACGTTGAGTTCTATCCTATTCCCTCGCTGACCGGCCGGGGAAAAAGTTGAGCGTCCTCTCAGGTCAACCTTACCGTGCGAGCGGTAGGATGGACAGGAAAATACGTCTCATCCGTGAGACGTTTTCTCTAGACTTCTTCATCTCATGGGACGATACTTCTGAGTGGAAGAGGAGGCGCCTATCATGCAAGCAACCAAAGTACACGAGTGGCTGGAACAACTCGAAAAGCAGCGCCGCGCGCTGAAAATGACCCTTCCTGTCCTTGCGAAGAAGGCGAATTTGTCCAGGGCAACCGTTTGTCGTATCCTCAGGGACAAAAAAACCTCCTCCCGCTTCGAGCATGTGATA
>JBBRIK010000051.1:0-11658 GCA_038221045.1 Gemmatales bacterium | reverse complement strand
CACTCAGGCTCTCACGCAGGTGAACGAGGTTCGAGCGAACGCTCTCCACGGACACAAAGATCCCATCGGGATTGACGGAAATATCGGCCTCTTCATTGCTGAGGAGGGGGCCATCGCTCCAGTAGTATCCAAGGTTTTCGGCTTCGACCAACCCACCAGCGATGATGGTAAACTTCGTCTTGACCTGCCCATGTGTGAAGAGTTGTTCCTTGCTCATGTCGATCGACACCTCTCCGCGCAGCCAGCAAATTCGGCCCACCTCGGGAAAGTCGTCGGCCTCGACCCAGCGACGGAACGATTCCAGATCGATGATCCATTCGGGAATTTCGACCGCGTCTGTTTCGTTGAAGACCGAGAAGCGGACGCCCGCCGCGACCGTTTGTTGCCCGCTATTGCCATTCATCGTTGCCTCCCTGTTGCGTCAAAGATGGACTCCCCAAGTGTAATGATGCCGGACCCATGCTGACCAGCCCAACACGGCCTAGGGGAGTGACAGGGGGGTGTCAATATTCGGCAGAGCGAGCAGTTCCTCCTTGACCGCGACTCCGCTTTGCTGCATCGTCCGCATCTTCGCGGCCAGCGCCAGAATGCGTTCGGCGGCCTCAAACGAACCAACTCCGGCGGCGTGAATGTTCGAGATCAGGTTCCGCTGAGCGTCGGTGTGGCCAGGCCGAGGACGATAAGCGAGATAGGCCGACAGGCTCTCCGCCGTCGCTAAACCGGGACGCTCGCCGATCAGCAGCACGACCACCTGGGGATCGAGCAACTCGCCGGCGTCGTTGAGGACGCCAACGCGACAGTAACGGACGAAGAAGACCTGCCCGAAGCTCCAGTTTCGCCGTGCCGCTCCCTCGCGGAGGAGCGACAACAGAGCAGGGGCCTGAGCGACGACGGCGGCAGCGGATAGGCCGTCGCCGACGATCACTTGCAGATCGGCTCGCGCCGGACAGCGCACGGGAAGCAACTGCCGGGCGGAATCGTCGAGTTGCCGGCCGAGATCGGGACGCATCAGATACTGAGCCTTGCTCTCCGCGCGGGTTCGCACCTCGAACAACTCGCTCCCCAGGTCGCGAGCCAGGTCGATCTCGGCATGGACGGCATCGCGGGCGGCAGCATGATCGTGGCGAAGTTGCAGCAGTGTGGACGTGAGATAGGACGCGCCGGCCCGGCCCGTCAGGATGCGAGCGGGCGTTCGCGCCCGCAGGCGGGCGAGAAGGGAGGTAAGATCAGACGTCGGTTCGGGAAGGTCCATTGTTCAGCGCCAGCGATAACACTGCACCAGCCCGGTGGCCGTGCCGATGATGGCCCGGTCGGCCAGCGCCCCGAGGGCGAGGGCCGTCGCGGGCGCTTCGAGCCGCTGCTCGCCCTGAACGCGGTTCTTGCGGTCGAGCAGCGTCATGGTGCTGACGAGGCCGGCGGAGAGGACGGTTCGGCCATCATAACTGAGAGCGGCCAGCCGGCACGCCTCGGTCAGCGGTTGACGCTCGGGACGGGCGTTCTTCAGACCGTAGCGGTTCAGGCCATCAGTGTAACAGGCCAGGACGATGGAGGCGCCATCGCCGCTGACGGCCAGGGAGCCGGCGTGCGCCACCAGCCCATCGCGCCAGACCATCGTTCCCTGGGCGTCATAGCAGGCGACGAGTCCGTAATCGGCGCTGCCGACGAGGAACGGCTCCTCCGGCACGAAGGCGATGAAGCGCAGTGGACGCGGACTCTGCACCTGCCAGACGCGATTGCCCTTGCGGGTGAACAGTGTCAGATTGGCCCCGGCGTCGGAGACCGCGATATGCCCGCCGAGCTGAGAGACCGCAAGGGCCTCGATGCGTTTGCCGAGCGAGCGCTGCCAGCGCGGCATCAGATCGGGTGCCAGCGACCAGACGTCGCCCTCCTTGCCGCCGGCGAGGAGCGTGGAGCCATCGTCCGAGGAGGCGGAGACGGTCAAATCCTTGGGAGCGCGAAGCTGAGCCTGACGAGCGCCGGACGCATTGAGCAAGTAGAGCCAGTGATTGTCGTCGCGGATCAGGACAGCCCCGCTCTCGCGGGCCAACGATAGTCCACGCACGGCGGCAGAAACGGTCAGCGACCACCAGGGAGAAGCTCGGCGGATCGAGGCAACCGAAGCGGCAGACATAACAAATCCAACAGACAAAAGGACGAAGGACAAAGAAGAAAGAAATGCTCTCTTCCTTGTCCTTCGTCCTTGAGGAGTGGTGTCAATACGAGTTCGGTCAGTTGAACATCATCATCCGGCCGCGAATGATGTTCTCGGCTTCCTTGATGGCTGCCTCGGGATCGAGACTGTTCACCGGGAAGTTAGGCACCAGTCCACGGCCGTCGATCGGCACCCGCGACGGCGAGGTGAACTTCGCCATCGTCAGCCGCTGCCCGCCGGGCGCGCCGGTCAGCGGAATCACACACTGGATCGAGCCTTTCCCGTAGGTCGTCTGGCCTACGAGAACGGCTCGCTGGTTGTCCTTGAGCGCGCCGGCAAGGACTTCGGCGGCGCTGGCCGTCTCGCCATCAACGAGGAGAACGAGCGGCAACACATTGGGAGCGGCGTTGTGCGACTCGTAAGTGCGAGTCAGGTTGCGCACGGGGCTGAGCGTGTGCGCGATGACCGCTTCCGGCAGAAACAACTCGGCCACCCCGAGAGACGACTTGAAGTGTCCGCCGGGATTGCCGCGCAGATCGATGATGATCCCGGACAAAGCTCGCGTTCGCCAGTCTTCAAGAACGTCCTTCACTTCCTGAAGGGTCGATTCCTGGAAGTTGTGAATCTGCATGTACCCGACGTAGACGCCCATCGCGGCTTCGCGGATCTCGTGATCGACGCTGACCGGCAAGACCGCCTGCCGATCGATCTTGATCGTCTGGGCCATCGATTGGCCGCGCGGAATGACTTCGAGTTTGACACTGGAGCCGGGTTCGCCGAAGAGGCGCTCGGCAGCAAGGTCAGGAGCAAATGGGTCGAGCAAGTGGCCGTCGATGCGCGTGATGCGGTCGCCGCGCGCCAGCCCCGCCTCGGCGGCGGGTCCCTTGCGGTAGACGCGCGAGATTTCGAGCTTCTCACCCGCGACGGCCACCTCGACACCGATGCCGACGATCTTGTTCTTGATGGCGGCCTGAGCGGGCGAGACGCGGCCGGGCGTCAGATAGAGCGAGTATTCGTCCAGGGAATTGGCCGCGCCGCAGGCTAGTTCGAGAGCGAGGATACCGGGAGGCAGACCGAGTTGATTGCCCGCGACGACGATCTTGCGCACGCGATCGCCGGCATGAACCCGATTGGGGACCTTCTCGCCTTCCCAGCGGTCGAGGGTGGCGCGGAACGTGGCCAGGTCGTCGGCGCTCGCTCGCCCCTGGAGCTGCTGCAAAAAGGTCTTCTTGTGCGTGGCTGCCCGAAGCTCGGAGAGGCCCTGCTGGAAGAGGGCGGTGAGATCGATGCGTTCGCGGTCGGCGTAATGCTTGACGACGAGACCGAGGATCTGATCGTACAGGTCGCCGGATTCGGAGATCGACAGTTTGTTGAGGACCGACTGTAGCGGGAGATCGTCGAGGCGGCGCTGCTGGCGGAAATGGCGCAGGCAACGGCGGTAGGCATCGCGCAGTTCGGCCTGGTTGCGGTCCTTGGCGAGGAGTTCATCGTAGAGGCAGCACGCCTCGAACCAACGGCTTTGTTTTTCGAGGTTCTGAGCTTGCTGGCGAGTCGTGTCGGCTCGGATCTGGCTCAGCGGAAGGAACAACATCAGCCACAGCAGGGCTGAGGGGGGAGTCAATCGTCGCTGTTTGCCGGATGTCCGCAAGGCACACCTCACTGGCGCCAGGCCGCCGATCCGATGTCTCGCGGGGGGAGAGGGAACCCGCCTCGAGTAACAGACACTACACCCTATTCTTGCTTTTTCCCGTTTCCTTTTCCACCGCAAAGTCTTCAGCAAGTGGTTTTGAGTGTAAAGCTCCTCGTCCTCGCGGTCAACCAATCCTCGCGAGAATGTTACAAAATCTTCATCGATTCAGACGATACGGCAACTGAGAAAGTTTTCCTTCTCCCTGAGAATCGGCGCGGAATGCAGAGATTTTCGCTCCGCCGGGTCCCACGCTCTGCCTCTCCCTCCTCGTTCCCACGCTCTGCGTGGGAACGTCTCTTCCGACGCTCTGCGTCGTCTTACGAAGTGACGCGACCGTTCGTAAGACGACGCAGAGCGCCGAAGAGCACGTTCCCACGCAGAGCGTGGGAACGAGGAAATTTTTCTCGATTTGTCCGCGCACGGCCCGCGCGTGAGCTATGGTTTCATATCCCGTCTCGTCCACTCGCGAATCGCTCCATCCCCCTCTGGTAGTGTTGCGCTCGTCCTCCTCGGGGAAGGTGTTGCTCATGCTACGAGACAAGGACTCTTTCGATCCTTCGCAGCCGGCGTTACTGGTGACGTACGGCAACACGACAAAAAAGCATCGGCCTCTCGATGGCGACGTGATCGTCCTGGGCCGCGGCAGCGTCTGCGATTTCAACCTGGTGTCGCCTGAGGTGGCCCCGGTTCACTGCCTGATCGTTCACGTCGGCGAGGGCTGGAAACTGCGCGATTGCAGTGGCCGGCCCGGAACCCGCGTCAACGGCAAGACAGTCCAGGAGGTGCTTCTCGACGACGGCGACGTCATTCAAGTCGGCGCTTTCAGTTTCCAGGTTCATCTGCCGGCTGGCCACACGCCGCATGAACCGCCGATTGCCCGCGAACGCGTCGATCGCCTACAGCGTTCGCGCCGCCGGCTCATCGATTGGGTCCAGCGTCTGCGAAAGCAGTTGGGCGAGCGCTTCCTGGCCGTCGAGCGTGCCGACTCCCGTCTCGCTTCCGAGCGTGCCGACCTGATCGTGCGCTGGGAGGCGGTGCAGTCACGGGAGCGCGACTATCAACTGCGAATGATGCGTCTGGAACTGTCGGAGCGCGACGTGACGACCGACCGCGCCACGCTGGAGAAGGAGTATCGCACCCTGCAAGAGGACGCCGAGCGCCACGCGACGAACGTGCGTCTGTTCAAGGAGGAAGCCGAGCGGAGCAAGACGGAACTGGAGGAGCAGCGCGCGAACATCCAGGCGGAGTTGCAAGCGCTCTCTCACGATTGGCACCGAGGCGGCGAAAGAATGGAGGCGCGCCAGACAGCAAGCGAGGACCAAACGCGGCAACTCGATCTCCGCGCCCGCGAGCTGAACCACTATGCCCGCCATCTCAAACGACCGCGGCGGGACGCGGCAGCGATGGTGCCGGTAGCCGTGGCGGCACCGGAGCCGGTGGCCGAGCCGCTCGACGAGATGACCCGGCTCATGGCCGAACTGCGCGAAGCGATTGCCGATATCCGCAGCGTGGAGCGCCGTCCGAGCGAGACGCCATCGAGGCAGGTCGAGCGCGTGACCGTGGCGGGACGCTGACGTGTTCTTGCCGCTTGCGGCTTCGCAAGGAAGAGCGCTAAGCCGCAAGCGGCAAGAACTCCTGTCAAGGCGTCTGTATCTCGTGAACCGCCCAGGGCAGGTTCTTCGTGAATCCCAGGCCGACCGACGCGAACTCGCTCGCCAGCGCAGAGTGGAGTTTCTTGCTCGCGTCACAGTAATCGTCGGTGTTCGAGGTGCAGAACACCCGCTTCTTCGAGAACCCTGCCGATTTCAACTGCCGGCACACTTCCAGACACTCCTCGATGATCGCGCAGTCCTTGACTTCGCCGTTTCTTCTCGAAGGAGGAATGTTCTTGACGACTCGGCCCACCGCGCGAACCGTGCAGTCCGTATCCGCGTCAAGAAGGACGGCGTGGGCCAGCAACTGGGCGGAGAGTTCGCGGAGCTTTTCCGCCAACCCGACCTGGGAGTAAGCAATGGGTCCGGACGACAAGGGCAGGCCAAGGACTTGACATGCCTCGTGGAAATACGATGCTTGATCTTCAATTTCAGCAAAGTGAGCCTGGACCTCATCGAACACTTCCGGGGCGCGAGCGTTCCATTCAATCGGGACCATGGAGGGAACCACCAGGCAACATTGGGGCGAGGAGGGCGCGATCAGGGCAAGCAAGTCGTGCGCCCGCTGGACGCATTCTCGGCTGCGTCGTTTGGTGGCGCGGATAACATCGAGCAGGATGCAGGTATCCACGAAGAGGACAGGCAGGCCAGCCGCTGCGATTTGCCCGGAAACCGCGGCAATACTCGGCATGATGGTCAGGCGCTCCTGCGGCGGCCATCAAGGAAGGTTAGCAACTGGAGGTTCGACTCATATTCGCCGGCCAACTGGTCCGCCACTTCGGGCGCCCATCCCTCGATCTCCTCGAGCCAGCGCCGGAGTGTGGAAGCGTCCAAATGCCCCCCCTCTCGATGGGCCGTCACGACGAAGTCGAACCAACGTTCCTGATCGCTGGGATGTGAAGAACCCGTACTCCTGTTCGCGGCCATCGAGAAAGAGCGGAGTTTCTCAGCCGCCCGAGGCGAGAGCCAATGCTCCAACTCTGCTTCAGTGTCGGTCATTTCAACGGCTGCTCTGGTCCTGGCCACGCTCGGACGCACGAAACTCTCGCAGAATTCGGTGAGGATGCCATTGTATTCTTCACGCAGGAGGTCGCGCCGGGACTGGGGGGCGATGTTCGAGACATACAGGGTGCCAGCTTCCTTCTCGGTGAGGAAGACGGTTGCGGCGGGGCGGCGATCCTGGGACTTGCAAGTGAAACAGTAGGTGGACTTTGCGGTAATCCCCATCTCACGCAGGCTTTGTTCCGTCGTCTTGTCGCGCGCCCAGCCCGAGTTCAATGAGCGCTCGATCTCGTCCACCGTTGCGCTGAGTTGGTCCGCCTCGCCTCGGATATACAGGTCTCGGAAGATGTTCACGAAAAGTCCCTCCCTCCAATGAATCTTCTCGCATTCTAACTGGATCTCCCGATCGTCTCAATGAGCGGTTCGCCAGGAAATCACTCCACCCGCACGCCGATGGACAGCAGCAGGTTGGCGAAGCGCTGCTGATCGCCGGTCTGAATCGTCAGGATGTGGTCCGCCGTCTCGACCGCCTTGTAGAAGTCCCACTTCTCGATGGGCGCCAGCTCCAGCGCGACGCCCGCGCGGCGAAGGACTGCTCGATACTCGTCCCACGCTGGCGGGTCGGCGTCGAGCGTGTATGGATCGTCCTTCGTGTACATCATCGTGTTGACGGCGTCGATGGGGACGGCCGACAGCAGGGCCTCCAGTACTTGAGCGCAAGTCACGACGCCGGGCATCAGGTTCAGACAGACCACCTCGGCATTCGGCCCTTTCTTCGTCGAGGCAGGATAGTTGCCGTCCGCGATGAGGACCTTCGCGTGATGGCCGGCCCGGCCGAGCACCTCATTGATCGTCGGATGAATAAGCCGATGAGTGAGCATCCCTCACGTTCTCCCCGAGCGGAAATACTGACGGAAAGCGCGAATGGTCTGCTGAGCGGCGGCGTCGGGATCGGGATACGGCAACGCCTCCGCTGACGCGAAGCCGTCATACCCGGCCGCCTCCAGCGCCTCCACGATCGGCCCATATTCCAGATGACCCAGGCCGGCGGGACGCCTATTGGAATCGACGAAATGAACGTGGCCGACGTCGCTCCCGCCCGCGCGGATCGCAGCGGGAATGCTCACCTCCTCAATGTTCATGTGGAACAGGTCTGCCAGCAACTTGACGTTCCGCGTCGAGAGCAAGCGAAGCAGGTTCAGGCCTGTCTCGATGTTGTTGACCATGTTGGTCTCATACCGATTGATCGGCTCGAAGAGCAACGGCGTCTGATACTGGGCGGCGTGCGTCCCCAACTCCTGGAGCGCGTCGGCGAGATAGCCCATCGCGCTTGCCTGAGCGACGCCCTCGCCCACACCGTGGCGTCCCTGCATCGAGCCGATGATCGCGGGCGCCTGCAACGAGCCGGCGAAATCGATGACCGAGCGAATGAAATCCTGAGCTTTGGCGCGAGCCGAGGCATCCGCGAGGCATAGATGCAGCCGATGCTTCACCCAGCCCGCGCCGGTGCCGACCGCCGCCAGCGCGAGTCCGTGATCGGCGAGCAGCTTGCGGAGCATGCTGGCATCGACCGCGTCGGGAGCGGGTGGGAAGACCTCGATGGCGTCGAAGCCCAGGGCGCGAGCCTTGCGGCAGGCGTCGGGGAGATCGTCCCAGAAGACGAACGGCCCGCCGCGAACTTCATCGACCAGACTGACCGTGACAGACGATCGGATCACCGCGTTTCTCCACTTGTCAGGGCTTCGCTGAGATGGGGAGGGGGTTTGCCGAAGAGGCGCTCGTATTCCTCAAGCGTCGGCTGCAGGCGTATCCGCACCTTGTCCGCGTGATGCAGAGCGATGTCCGACAGCTTGTGGGACAGGTGCGGGTTGCGAAAGCGATCCCACGTCTGATCCGCGAACAGAGCGACGCCGTCCACCCGATACGCGAGCGTTGGCACGATCTCCTCGTAGATCAAATCGCGCACCCAGCGCGCCCCGTCACGGTCGGCCAGCACCTGCTGCACCGTCTCGAAGCCCTTGCCGTGATACTTGCCGACCATCGCCGTGTGTGTGCCGTTGAGGATGCGCACCTTGCGAAGATAGTAACCCGCAATGTCCTCGACGATGTGAATGGCGGGATGGCGAAAGAGCGGCACCTGCCTGTCCTGTGGGCGCTCGACAGCCAGCAGGGCGAAAGGCTCGGCGCAGACCAGCAGCTTGTCGCGCGCGGCCAACGGATGATCCGGCGGCGGATTGGTGATGATGCAATCGACGAGGTTGTTGAGCCAAAGACACTGCCGCCCCACCCAGGCCTCGAACTCGACGGACAGGTTCCACTCGTGCGCCAATCCCAGGACGAGATCGCGCAGCCGATCCGCGTTACGCTCGAACAACTCGCAGGGCAGCAGCGTGAGCGGAGAGCCATTCGCCTGAAAGCGCTCCCACAGGACGCGCGTCAACTTGGCTGGCATCGACTGCGGCGGCACGGAGTCAACGGTATCTCCAGGGGCGAGCGTGTATCCCGCTTCGGTCGCGTTGCTGACGATCATTCGCAGCTCCGGCGTGCGCGCCACGGCCAGCACCTGGTCCCACTGTCCGGCGGCGCTCAGGGCGCGTTGGACGCTGCGAACCGGCTCGACACGCTCGATCAGTTCGCCGTCCTCGTAGCCGCGCACCAGCACCTGATAGCCGTCCGGCTGAGCGTTGAGGAGATCGGCCCGCGCACCGGGCGTCGATTGGACGACGACGATGCGGCCAACGTCCTGCCCCTCGTCGTTGGCGTGCTGCGCGAAGCGATCGAAGAAGCCGCGCAGGAATCGGCCCGCTCCGAATTGCAAGATGGTTTCCGGCAGAGAAGTCATGAGGGTTCCTCAGTCGCCGACTGCGACGATGGCCTTGATGACGCCCGTTTCGGGCTGGGTGTACGACGGAAAGACGTCGATCAACTCGTCGAACGCCGCGCGATGCGTAATCCAGGGCCGGGTGTCGATGGTCCCGTCCTCAATGAGGCCGATGATGCGCGTGAAGTCCGCCGACAGGGCATTGCGCGAGCAGAGCAGCGTCCCCTCCGGCTTGTGAAACAGCGGATGCCGAAAGTGGACCTCGTCGGTCGTGATGCCAACGAAGACGAGCCGGCCGCCGTGCGTGATCAACCCGAAGGCGCTCGACATCGACGCGCTGCTGCCGGTGGCATCGATGACCACGTCCGGCAGATGGCCGTCAGTCACATCGCGTAGATCCTGTTCGACTCGATCCGACAGTTTGATCGTGTGCTGCACGCCCATGACCCGCCGGCAGAAATCGAGCCGGCCCTCGTTCATGTCGAGGACGATGATCTTCGCGCCGGTGAGCTTGACGAACTCGAGCGTGGACAGCCCAATCGGCCCCGCGCCGATGATGAGGCACGACTCTTCGGGCCGAAGGGCGGCGCGCTGGGTCGCATGACAACCGATGGCCAGCGTCTCGACGAGGGCCAACTGCTCGAAGCTGAGCTTGCGCGAGACGTGCAGTTTACGAGCCGGCACCAGGAAGCGCGGACGCAGCCCGCCATCGCAGTGAACGCCGAGCGTCTGATGCTTCTCGCAGCAATTCGTGAGGCCGCGCAGACAGGCATAGCACTTCTGGCAGTTGATATACGGCTCGACGGCGCAGCGATCCCCCGGTTTGACGTTGGCGACGCCAGGGCCGACGTCGAGGACCTCGACGCCGAGTTCATGGCCGGGGATGCGCGGATAGCTGAAGAAGGGCATCTTGCCGAGGTAGCCGCTGATGTCGGTTCCGCAGATGCCGACGTTGTGGACGCGGACCAGCGCCTCGCCCGCTCCCGGCTGTTCGGGACTCGGAACGTCGATGCGCTTCCACTGCTTGGGCGCTTCCAGGGACAGGGCTTTCATGGGCCTCCTCTTGCTAGTCGTTTCGGACTCCTCAGCGCCGCCGCAGTCGCTCCAGAGCGGCTTGCGCCTCGCGCGTCGGTCTGAAATCGCCGCCCTCTGTCATCTTCTTCAGAAGCTCGATTGCCGGCTCGCCGCCGATTTGCTCGACAACCTCGATGGCGCGTCCCAGCCGCTGCCACTCCTCGACGGGGCCGGCCACCGTCATGCGCTTGAGCAACTCCTCGATGCGGCGGCGCTGATCCAGGCTCGTCTTGCCTTCGAGCGCCGCCTTCAATGGCTCCTCCACGAGCCGGCCCAGGCGTCCGAGAGTCTCCATCGCTTCCTCGCGCACCTTGAACGAACGGGCGTCGAGGCTGGCGATCCACTTCGCGATTTGGGCGGACTCCAGCTTCGGCAACGGCGTCAAGCGCGGACGCAACATTGACAGCCCCTGCTCCGGGAACGCTGCCAGGAGGCACATCGCATCATAGGCCCGTCCGGCATCCTCCGAGGCCAGATTGGTCCACAACTCCAGCAAGCGCGGTCCCGTCAGCCGGGTGTTGTTCAACTCCGGCGAGTGCCAGCGATTGAGCAACAGCACTGTCTGATCGGCCGAGGCCATCGCCAGCAAGCGCCCATCCAGCGACAGGCCGAGGGCCGTCAGCGGTGCATGATGCGCCGGGACCTCACGGCGTATCTTGCCGGTACGGACCTCCCAGAGCCGGACGCCATGATCCTCATGGCTCGTGAAGATCGTTTGGCCATCCGGGCTGAACACCAGGGCGAGAGTGGAAGAACCCTCCGCGGCGAACTCAATCACGTTCGCGCCGCTGACGGCATCCCAGAGGAGGACCGAGCGGCTGCCGCCGAAGCCTGCCGCGAGGTATCGGCCATTGGGAGAATAGCCAAGGCACGTCACGTCGCGCGGCCTGTCGGCCAGGGGAGGCAACGGCTTTCCCGTCACGGCGTCCCAGCGATGGATTGGCTCATTGCGGCTGGCGGCGGCGACCTGTTTCCCATCCGGCGAAATAACGACGGTCTGCACAGCCTCTTCCAGTCCGGCGAGCTTCCGCGCCTCCTTGCCGTCGAGACTCGTCAGCATGAGCTTCCCCTTCGCGCCGCCCAGGGCAAGGAATGTCCCCTCGGGGGCCAGGGCGAGACAGCGGATGGGGCCATCCTTCAGCCGCCATTCGTGGAGTTTCTTGCCGGCCTCGTCGTGGACCGTGACGTTCCCCGCACCGGTCGCGACGACGATTTTCCTGTCCGGCGAGACAGCGAACAACTGAGCCGGCGTCGTGGCGACATTCTG
>JBBRIK010000050.1:0-11757 GCA_038221045.1 Gemmatales bacterium | reverse complement strand
GAGCCGTTGCAGTCGCTCCCAGACCAGCCCATCGATGAAGTTGTTCCTCGGCAGTTTCGCGTACACCTCGGCCGGCACGCTTTCGGTTCGCGGAATGAGGATGGTGCAGAGAGCGAACTTCTCCTTGAACCGTGCCATGATGGCGGCCTCGCCCGGCAACGGCCCCGCCTTGACCAGCCCAGCCCTATCGACGGCGGCGTAGACGCTATCGCTCGACTGGAACGTCGCCAGGTGGGTGACGTCTTCCCGGCTGCCATCGGAGAAATGAGCGCTGACGATCACCTGCTGTTCGCCGCCTGGCGGCAGCAGTCGCTCGCCCGGATCGATGCTCAGACGATCAAGGGTAGGATCGCTGGCCGTCTGGCGCGGTGTGCCGCTCTCGATCCAATGGAGGAGGACGTTGTAGCCATCGCCGCCGGGTTGCAGGCGTTTGCCGCCGCCATGAGGCACCTCGGCAGTGGGCTTCATCAGCAGCAGACTGCGAGCGGGAGCGGCGGGAAAGATACGCCGGCCGCGCGCCTCGCGCGTCAGGGCGGCCTGATCGAAGTCGGCATCGAAGCCGAGCAGTGAGAGCTGGAACCCGCCCTGGCCGCGCTGCTTGCCATGACAGGCCCCGGCATTGCAGCCGGCTCGCGTCAGCACGGGAATGACGTCGCGCTCCAGGCTGACGGCCCGCATTCGCTTGCTGTCGCGCACCTGAAAGCTGGCCCGTGCCTCGTCCTGTCCCACGCTCGCGACGATAACGCCCCGTCCATCCGCGACGGGCCGAACGACCCCATCCGGGCCGACCGCGACCACGTCCGGCGTCAACGAGCGAAACCGCGCCTGCCGGCTGAGATCGGCCCCTGGAGCGTCCTTGCTGGTGACGATCAGTCGTTGTCGCGCCTCGGGACCACGCAGAACGCTCTCGGCGGGAGATAGAACGAGTCCAGCCGCCTGCGTGAACGCGGTGAGTACCAGAGAGAGAAGGATTGCAAAGCGGACTGGCATGATGGATCTCGGCGGGAGTGCCGCGTTCGGCTCTGTGTCCATGTTACGCCTCTTCTCGGCTACCAGCAAGGGATTGCTCCCCGTTGCGGTTGGAACCCTCTCAGGACGACAAAAAGACGGTCCAGTGTGCCGCATCGAGCGAATCCCACGCATTCACGCGTGTTTTCGCTGTTTTCCCGCTGCGCGCTTGTGGCTTCGCTGCGGGTTCCTTGTCGCTTCGTTGCGGGTTCGATGTCGTTTCGTTGCGCGTTGCTTGCGGCCCCGATACGTCCGTATGTTCCGCCATCGTCCTGACTTCTCCCTTCGCCGCCGCGCCGCCCTCCGTCGCCTGCGGTCCCACGCTCACCCCCGGCAATTCCACGACCGGCGTCACCGCCGCCACGACTTCCGCAACGCTCGGCAGCGGAGCCGTTTCCTCCACGACCATCGCCGGCATCTCCTCGGCCCTCGGTTCCTCGACCGCCGGCACACTTTCCGCCACGCCGCCGTCCTCCTCCAGCGGCGGATCGCTCGACAGCAAGCCGCTGTCATCGAGCGCCTGCGCCGCGACCAGCCGTGCCTCGGGAAAGGGCGTCAGCGCGGTCAGCAGACAGCCCACCAGCAGTTGCAGCCGTTCCGCCGACAGCCCGTTTGTCCGTTTCGGCGGCGTGAGGGGCTTGATGGGACTGGTCCATCCGGGCATGCGCGCGGTCTCCTTGCCCGGTCCCGACTTGAGCCAGACGAGGGGATCGTCCTGCATGGCCCGATGCTCGGCGAACAACCGGGCCTGGGCCTGCGCCTGTCGCACGGCCAGACCGAAGTCGCGATACAGCGGCACGGGCCGTTGCGCTTGCGAGCAGCGTACCCAGTAGTGGAACACCTTGGCGGGAATGCCGACGGCCTCGGCGGCGATCTCGGGGAAGCCGCCGGCGCGAATGAAGTTGCAGATGCTCGCTTGAATCTCCGGCGTCAGGGTGTGTTGCTTGTCGTTCATGAAGACCTCGGGGAAAGCAGAAGAACTGGTCCGTAGCCGTTCTCTATTAAATATACTATTGTACACTATTACGAGTCAGGAGCGATACCCCCTTCTTGGTGGGCTGTGCGGCTTAGCATCGCCCAATCGAACTGAAAGCGTCATGGTACGCTTCGCGGCTCTCTTTGCGTGGCATCGCCCAGGATCAACCTTACACCTGGCTGGTTCACCTTTCACAATTCGTGTGAAACCTTACAGTTTTCGACCGTAACGGTCCTCCGTGGCTCGTTGATCTAGTTCATTTTATATTCTTAAGTTATTACTATGAAGGTGGATATGATCATTATCTGTTGATAGAAACACCGTGGCACCACTTTTGCAAATGAGGGCAACCGTTCCCCACCCTGACCTGAAGGGTAAGGAGCGATGCCGCTCCTGAACAGTCGATGGCGTCCGAATAGTGTGTGAGGTGTTTTGAATGGCGGGACAGTCGCAGAAGCATATTCCGGAAGACCTGTTCGGAGCATCCTTCGAGCAAATCCCTGATTTGTCGAAAGTGCTCGAAAGTTGTTCCCGAGAAGAAAAAACGTTTACAGCGGATAAATTCGAGGCTATAAGGGGGGAAAGTTTACAAGAGGAGAAAGCGCGCAAGGCTGCGCGCGAACAGATTTGCGAAACCCTGAAGCCGTTTTACAATATCTTTTGTCATCACAAGGTCCGGCCCGTGCTGATCGAACTGGCCGTGATCCAGGATCCGCGGTTGGAGCGGGAGAAGACCCTGGGTATTGAATTCCGCCCCAGGGACGATCCCCAGTATTTCGCGTCCCACATCAGCGCGTACGGCGAGCGGCCCGATACGGATGCCTTGCTGAACGCCTGGAATGACAGCACCAACGCCCTGGCGAAGATCGCGGGAGAGACCGAGAAGAACATGATCGTGCCCGCCGAGGATACGTACAGACGAACCTTCCTCCTGCAACAGTTTCCCCAGCAGTCCCCTTCAAGGAGATTGGGGCATCCCGAAACGCCCGGAGGGGCTGGGTCCTCGCCCTGTCTGGTGTGGAAGAACAGATATGACATGCCGGAACAGGCTATGCGAAAGCCCACACTGGCCACCGGCACGATTGACGCAACCGTGAAGCTGTTGACCGAGAAGATCGTCGAGTTCCTGGACGATCCTTACGTCGTTCGCGGAGTACCTCCGGCCCCTTCCTCCGGCCCTACCCCCGATTGGTTTCTCCTGGTTGTCCCCTTCCGGCGGCCCCCTTCGTCTCGGAGCCGCGCCGGCCAAGGGGGGGCGACCCCGGAGGGGCGCCGACAGCCGACCGTGGACGTCAGCGAGCGAGGGGGGTGCCTCCTCGCCATCCTCGAACCGGAAGCGGAAGCGCTGGCGGAGGACTTTTTCCCGCGCCTGGCGCTGACCCTCGGCTGGTACCTCAGTCTGGCAGGGCTCCGCGAGGCCCATATCGACATCGCCCTGCGCAACGAGCAGCGGAAATCTCTGGCGATTGTGTCCCACTTTCTCCCAACGGAGAGCGGCAACGCACGCTATGAGATGCGCCAGGCGTACGAGTGCCTGACCGAGACCCCTGAGAACCTGGTGGCCAGCAAGGAGCATCTGCGGCAGGCCATCTTCCATTCCGAACGGCTCGATCGGTCGATCGAGTTTTCCATCGATGCGTGGAAGGCCGGCACGCGAATGGGAAGCCGAAGGGGCTTCCGCACGAAGCACTGTGACGAGTTCCTCCGGCACCTCCACGAGACCGTCCGGAAATGCTGGGCCGATATTCAACGGATTCGGCCGTCCTGCCCGGAAGATGCCGCCCAGGACGGCTGGGGGCAACTGTATTTCCATGTCGATCCCTCCTGGCCGGCGCAAGCCTCGATAAACTACGACGAAGACTATCTTTCGGCTGTCCTCACGGAAGCCTTGCTGAACGTGCAATCCCACGGTCAGGTGCCGGTCCGCCTTCGGCTCCTGGTCCAGCCGGACCCGAAGAGCGACAGCCCCATCGCCAGCCTGGAGGTTTCCAACGCGATTCGCTCGGACAGGATCGAGCGGGCGGAACAGCTTACCACGGACGACGGCAACCTGGGGCTGACCAGCCTCAAGTTTGCCGCCGAGGCCTGTGGACTCCCGGAACCGATCTTCTTTCCTGAGACGGTGAAGAAGGAACGCCGTTTCGACATCCTCATTTCTCTCGGTCGTTTGTGCGGCCAACAGCGACCGAGTGGTCCGGAGGGCATGTGAATCTTCCCGTCCATGTGCTCGTCATCGACGACGAGCCGAAGAACGTCCAAAACCGGATCTATGAATCGCTGCGGTCGCTCACGGCGGGATCGTCCCTCGACTTTCGCCTTCCGTGGAAGGTGCAGGTTCCCAATGGGGGGGCCCTGGACATCCATCCCATCTTCTGCGATGATGCCACGAAGGCGAAGAAGATCCTTTTTGATCCCCACGAGAACAGTCAGTTCAACCTGATCCTGCTCGACAACGATTGGAAGGGGAACAAGACCCACGGAATCGACGTCTTGAAGGACCTCGCCTCCCGGGGCGTGCCGCACCCGCTTCTGGTGCTTTACACCGCGCACCCCCCCAACGATTACATTGCCCTTGCCCTCCATTATGGAGCACAGGCCGTCGTCCAGAAGAACGACTCCGTCCACTTCCTGAACATCCTGCTGACGGCGGCGGAAGGGTTACGCCACCGTCTGGTCAATTTCGACATGATTTCCGTGGCGACGCACCACATCTCGCCCGCAATCGGCACCAGCCTCTTTCACCTGCGGGAGGCGGAATCGCTACTGAAAGAATCGCTGCCGGCAGTCCCGGCAGCTTTGGACCACATCAGGTCCTCCATCGAGGCTGCGGAACGGCTCGACAGGTTGACCAATTTCTTCGTCCGCGCAGCCCGCGTCCAGTCCGGCAGAGAGGGTCCCAGGCCCCTGGGCGAACCTGTGCCGATCGCGGCATTCGCGGAGACCCTCTCCAGCGTCATCAACGAGTGCTGGAAGGACCTGCTGGCGAATCCGGATTTCGCGAACCGGCGTGCCTCTCCCCCTCCCGCGTTGGCCAGGGACGCCTCTTGCCCTGCCCAGTGTGAGGTAGCCTACGACCCCTCTCACCTGCGCGCGACACTCTCTGAAACGTTGCGCAACTGCCTCCGACATGGGAGCGGTAACGAATGCGCAACGCTCTCACTCACGGCGGACTCCGAACTTTGCCTCGTCCTCTCCAACGCCCGACAACCGCCACCTGACGAGAACTCCATCCCCGACATCACAGGGGGGGTCGGCCTGTCCAGTCTCGTCGCCGCCGCCTGCGTCTGCGCTCTCCCGATGCCCTCCTTTAACTTCCCCAGCGCCGACTCCTTCGTCTCCACCCTCTACATTGCCAGGGCCGCGAGGGATGAAAACAACCCATGAGTCTCCAAGTCTCCCTTCTGGTTCTCGACGACCAGAAACGCAACGCGATCGAGAGGATTTATGGTTCTCTCCGGACGTTGGCGAATGACCCGAATTTGAAGCATTTGCCCCCGTGGACGATCCGCATCGGCTCGAAAATCCAGATTGAAGTGCTTTGCCATGTTATCGACAAACAGGCCGAGGCAGGCGAGATCCTCCTCCATGCCGAGCGCCTCAAGGGCTACCATCTGATTCTTCTGGATAACGGTTGGGACGGAGTAGCGACCGCGGGATTGAAGATGCTGGAGGAAGCCCACAAGAAGCGCGTCCCCCACCCCCTGCTCGTCCTTTACACGAGCGATGAGGCATATGACCACGAATTCATCGCCGACGCCCTCGAATGGGGAGCACGGGGCATCGTTCACAAGAAAGAACCCAACCACCTCATCAACTTGCTTTTTCTCGCCCTGGAGCAGGCCCGCCTGATGGCGCGTCTGACGGCACTCGAGGACACGTTTGAGAATGCCCTTGTTGCGGCGGACGAACGGCTGCGCACGGCCTCGCCAGCCATGAAGCAATGCCTCATCAAGGCAGCCGGTTTCGCGACCCATCGGAACCTGTCCATCGTGCTGTATGGGGAAACGGGGACCGGCAAGGAGCTTTTGGCGCGGGCCATCCACCGCGCCTCACCGAGAGCCGCCCGCAACCTGGAAGTCCTCGATTGTACGAGGACCTCCGCCGACTTTGCGGAAAGCATTCTGTTCGGACACGAGCGGGGCGCGTTCACCGGGGCCGACGCGACGCGGAAGGGCGCGTTCGAGTTGGCTAGTGGCGGCACCCTTTTCATTGACGAGATCCAGGAACTCCCTCCGGACGTCCAGGCCAAACTGCTTCGCGTCCTCGAAGACGGCCAGTTCCGAAGAATGGGCGGCATGCAAACCCTGTCCGCCGATGTGCGGATCATCGTCGCCACCAGCAAGGATCTGAGCGCGATGGTGGAGAAAGGGGTCTTCCGGGGTGATTTGCTGTACCGGCTCAAGGGGGGCGTGGTGAACGTGCCGCCGCTCCGAGAGCGACCCGAGGACCTGGGGGCGCTGGCAAACTACTTTCTGGAAGAGGAGGCCCGGCTGGAAGGCAAGAAGATCACCTTAACTTCCGCCGCCTTCGACAAGCTGCTCCGCCACGACTGGAAGGGTAACATTCGGGAATTGAGGAACATTATTCATAGTTCGGTTGCCCAACTCTCTTCGGACGTCCTGGATGAGGCTGCCGTGGACTTCGGTGGGTTCGCCAGTGGGAAGGACGGGGGACGGAGATTCGCACGGCCCAGCGCCGATCTGGAGAAATTGCTGGATGTCGCTCTCCCGCCGCGGGAGAACACCAGCCAGCGGAAAATCTTCGACCTGCTCTTCGACCGTTACCCCGAAGGGGCCACTTACAAGGAACTTCACGAGGCCGTGGCGCCGCAAGAGCAGGACCACACCCACGCCTCTGGGAATTTGATGACGATCATCGCACGACTGAATCAGCGCGTCAAAAGGCAAAACTTCTCGATCGAGAACGATCAGAACGCGCAAGTGTATCGGCTGGTCGGAGACGCTTGAAGAACACCCGCATTGACCCGCGAAACGAACTGCTTGTGAGTACCGGACGATGGCCCAGGCACCCGATCAGAAGAAGAAACCGACACACTACAACCGCGAACAGGTACTTCTCTACACGCTTACGTGGGTCGTCGCCGTTCTTATCCTGACTTCCTTGTTCTACTCCTGGCAGGAACGCCTTTTCGCGGGGGCGAGCTGGGACAAGTTGTCGTCGATCGGCCAGTTCTGGGGAGGACACCTATCCAGCATTGGCCTGATTCTCCTGGCATTCGGCCTCTACATGCAGCGGAAGCAATTTGAGCACCAACGGAAAGATTCCGAAAACCAATCCATCGCGGTGGAAAAGCAGCTTCAAGAGATGGCCAGGCAGAGCACGGCGCTGGCCACGCAGTTGCGCACTCTGAACATGGACATCGAACTGCGCAGCGCCCACTATCTTCTGGACGGGCTGAGAAAACTCGAACCGGAGATGCAGTTCATCGTGGTGATCCATCATGAGGTAGTAGAGGACCAGCGCTTCGCTGTCAACCGCATGCCGGTCGTGTGCAATTACCTGGAAAGGAAACGGTTCCAACAATCGGAGGTCGAAGTGTTTGTGGCCTTCTGGATTCTCGAGGAGTATATCGGAAAGGCAAAGGCGGCGAGCGCGCTCCTCGAGAAGGCCCAGGCGAGCGCGAGCCTGTCCGAGATCCACTTCTTACCCGTCCTTGAAGAGTACCACGCGAAGATGGTGAAGAGGCGCGAGGAGCGTAGGAAGGAAGTCGAGAGCTACAGTGATGTGTCGGAATCGGTCAAGTCCGAGCTGTTGATGCAGATCGAACAAGGCCGCAGTCTCAAAGTTCATCAATTAAAGGACAGTCGTTATAAGGCCTACCTCGACGACGAGTTGTCGCTGGAGAAAAGGCAGTACAATTCCCAGGACGGGGGCAGCGAAACCTTGGAAGAAGCTTTGAAAGACGTCTTGAAGGTAGCGTGGGGAACCACATCCGTCTAACGCCGGCCGCTGGCTGCTCAGGCGACTCGTGAGAGGTGAGAGCGTGTCCACCAGGAATTTCATCGCGCTGGTTGTCGTCAGCATCGCCGTGGCGTTCGGATACGTCACTTGCCTCTTCAAGGGCGGTGCTGCGGAAGGCCGGGACAAAAATCCTCTGCCTGCCGAAGTAAAGCCTCCCGTGATGGCTCCGGCCGAACCGGAACCTCACTGACACCCCCCTCTTTCCCCCGGAAAGCCGCCGGCCGCCGGGCGAGGAACTCCCAGGGCGTGAATGGATCGGCCCGGCACTCGGACTCGTCATAATACTCGAGGAGTAATCCGCATGAGTGGTCAGAAGAAACTGATGACTGGGGTGGTAATCGTCCTCCTGCTGGTGGGGGGGGGCCTGGCCTGGTATTTTCTCAAGGGGAAAGACCAGGACGGGGGGGCGAAGAAGGTGCGGATCGGGAGCCTCCAGGTGGCGATCGACTACGCCCCTTACCTGATCGCCAAGAAGAAAGGCTGGATCGAGGAGGCTCTCAAGGACAGCGGGATGGAGATCGAATACCTTCCCACCTTCCAGTCTCCGTCCCCCACCAATGAGGCGTTCGCGAAAGGACTCGCGGACCTCGTGCTGTCGGCGGAGGCCCCGACCATCATCGGTCGGGCCGCGGACATCGACGTCCGTATCGCCTGGCTCTCTTGCACCCTCAACTCGGAGATCATCGTCCCTGAGGGGTCGGCGGTGAAGTCGCTTACCGACCTGAAGGGAAAAAAAGTGGCGGGCCTGGCCGGTTCGGGGCCTCATTACTGTCTGATACGGAACCTCGAAGGCGTCGGACTCTCCAAACGGGACATCACCTTCGTCGACATGCTCCCGCCCGATGCGAAGGCGGCTTTCGAGACGGGAGTTGTGGACGCCTGGGCGATGTTCCCCCCCTGGCCCGAGCAAGAACTCGTAGCCGGCAAGGGCCGCGTCCTCGCGGGGGTCAAGGGACCTATCCAGGTCATTGTGGTGGCCCGGGGGAAATTCGCCGAGGAACACCCCAAGGTCGTCTCCGCCTTTCTGGGCGCCCTCGACCGCGCTAAGGAGTGGCTCCGCAAGAACCCCGAAGAGGCCCAGGGCCTCGTCAGCGAGGAACTCAAGTTGCCGCTCGAGGTCGTGAAGCTGGCCTGGCCCAAGCTCGACTGGAATGCCCGACTGGACGCTCCGGTGATCGCCGACATCCAGGCGAAGGCGGATTTCCTGAAAGCGGAAGGATTTACCCGAAAGGCCGTGAAGGTGGATCAAGACCTGATCCTACAGACGGCAGGGAAACAATGAACGTCAGCGGAGATCCCGGCCCGCATTCTCCGCGTCAGCCGCGGCAGAAGCCGGGACGATGGGCCAACATGGCCGCGTCACTGGCTCTGCCTGTCGCCCTCATCGTTCTCTGGGAACTGGCGGTTCGGCGGGGATGGTGGCCCCGCACCCTGATCGCCCTGCCGTCCGAGGTCTTCACGGATTTTCTCCGCCTGCTGGGCGACGGCGAACTCGTCTTCCACAGTTACGTCAGCCTGCGCCGACTCCTCATTGGGTTCTTGCTCGGTAGCGTGCTGGCGGTTTCTCTGGGCGCATTCGTCGGGCTGTCGCGCCGGGCCGAGCGCGTCATCAGTCCCACTCTGCGGTTGCTCGCGCCGATCCCCGTTGTCGCCTGGATCCCTTTGTTCATCATTCTGTTCGGCATCGGGGAGGTCAACAAGGTCGCCATTATCGCCCTGGGGACGTTTTTTATCATCTTCTTCCACACCGTGGAGGGCATCCGGGGCGCCGATCGCAAACTCGTCGAAGTGGCCTACGTCTACAACAAGACCTCCCTCCAACTCGTGACGGGGGTCTTGCTGCCATCGGCGCTGCCGCACATCCTGATGGGACTGCGCGTCGCCCTGGGGCTTTCCTGGATCCTCCTCATCGTGGCGGAGGTGATTGCTTCCGCGGAAGGTCTGGGGTGGTTGATCTGGGATTCCCGAAACTTCTCGCGCGCCGACGATATGATCGTTGGGATGATAACCGTCGGCATTCTAGGTAAACTCTCGGATACGGGCGTTGCCGCTCTCCAGTCCTGGTTGCTCCGCTGGCGTCAAGGTTTCCAGGGGCAATAGGCGGCCTTTCAGGGGCGCGTCCCGTTGCCGAAGCGCTGCTCCAGGGGCGATGAACCGGCCTCGGCGAGCAGCGCCAACAGGCTGTCAGCTTCGCTAAGCGGGACTACCATGCAAGAATCTCCCCATCAGGTCGAGCAACCATCCCCTCTGCCGCATCTTGCGGTCACCATCCACCGCAAGGACTTTTTCGTGAGCGGAACGGTCCTTGAAGTGTTGCGGGGACTGCATTTCGAGGTCGAAAAGAGAGCCTTCGTCACCCTCCTGGGGCCGAGTGGGTGCGGAAAATCGACGTTGCTCCGTTTGATCGCCGGGCTTGACACGGATTACGTCGGAACGATCAGTCTTGACGGAGAGACCATTCGTGGACCTGGTCCGGATCGGGGGATTGTCTTTCAGGAGTCGCGCCTGCTCCCCTGGTTCACGGTCGAGCAGAATGTGGCTTTCGCACTCCCCCCCGGCACCGACATGCAGCACCGCCAGTCGCGCATCGACCACGTTCTTCGACTTGTGGATCTGGTCCCCTTTCGGAAGGCCTGGCCGCATCAACTCTCGGGCGGAATGGAAAAACGCGTCGCCCTGGCGCGTGCCCTGGTCAACATTCCGAGCCTTTTGCTCCTGGACGAGCCGTTCTCGGCACTGGACACTTTCACCAAATACGGTCTCCAGGATGAGTTAGCCCGCCTCCACGCCATGGAGCGAACGACCACCGTGTTAATCACTCACGACATTGATGAGGCGGTCTACCTGAGCGACCTGGTGGCAGTCCTCGCGAGTTCTCCCGCGACGATTCGCACCATTTGCCCGGTTCCCCTTCCGCGCCCGAGGCTGCGAACGTCCCAGGCCTTTGGGCAACTTCGCGCGGAGATCCTCAACCGAGTTCTGAGTCCCCGTGAGATTCCCGACAATCCAGACTGATTGTCATCGACGCCCGAAAGAAAGCTCGTTGCGGCTTTGGGCCGAAATAGACTGCCAGCGCCGAAAAGTGGAGGTGTCTTCGCATCGTTGAACGAGCCTGTTTTTCGCAACAATTCTCGAGTAATTCCGCAGATTTTTTAAGCTTTTCAACGATGCTCAAACACCACCACTTCCGCCATCGAGCGTTTCGTTGACGCGATCCCCACTCCGGACGGAGGGTTTCGGTGTCTGACACCTTTGTTTGCCGGAGTGGAGGATGTTGGCGACCGTGCCGACGGACAGGTGGTAATCGAAGAGGTCGCGGAGGAACTCGACGACGCCGCGGAAGGAACTGTGGCAGATGAGGATCAGTCCCAAGACGATCGGGCGAAGCAGGGACTTGGTGACCGGGATGGTGAACAAGACCTGCTGGGCGTCGTTGGGTTGGGGGGCGAAAGCGCGGTCGAGGGCCTGTTGGGCCTTGCCGGCCTGCTGATAGACAAACTTGCGACTGACCTCGTGGTCGTCGGCGAGGCGGCTGAGGGGTTGTGTGCCGGCGAGAGCTTCGACGGCGAGGCGTTGCCGTTGCTGGGGGTTGAGGTCGTTGGCGGGGCAGGATCGGTTGTCGGGGAGGGGCCGTTGGCTGCGGGTCGTGGTAGAATGGTTGTACACGTCTGCTTCCTCCTGATTACTGGTTTCCTTTGACAAGCCCAGTATAGGGAGGGGCAGACGTTTGTATTACCACGAAAGAACGCTTGTCCAGATAGCGAAAGTGTTACCTTACTTTGAACCATGCC
>JBBRIK010000049.1:0-11801 GCA_038221045.1 Gemmatales bacterium | reverse complement strand
GGCCAGCTTCTTCAGTGTCCTCGACGAGCAGCAGCAGTTCCTCGACGGAGTGAACCATCATTTCGCTGCCGGCCGCCTTGAAGCCGCAGCGGCGCAGAATCAGGTTGGCAGTGACGTGCATGAGCATGGTGAACGGACGGGTCAAGCGCGTGAAGATCACCAGCGGTTTGGCCAGCAATAGAGCCATCCGTTCCGGCAACTGGAGCGTGACCGTCTTGGGGATCAACTCGCCGAAGACGACATGGAAGAACGTGATGCCGAGAAAAGCAAGGGTCGCGGCCATGGTATGCGCCGTGACGACCTTCAAGACTTCAGGCAGACTGTCGAAGAGCGGAGTGAGCAGATGGGCCAGGGCCGGCTCGCCGACAAAGCCGAGACCGATGCTGGCAAGAGTAATGCCCAACTGTGTCGCGGCGATGGAGCGATCGAGGTGGGCAATGGCGTTTTCGACGGCCTGAGCGCCCTTGACGCCCTGGTTGATGAGTTGCTCGATGCGCGTTCGGCGGACGGCGACCAGAGCGAACTCGGCAGCGACGAACAGGCCATTCAGGGCGATCAGCGCTGGCACGGTCATCACCAGCAGGACGTCCACATAGCCGGGTGGACCTTCATCGGTAAGTGCTAGCAAGGTACCTTCGTTTCAATCGTTTCAATCCGCCCCCGAGCGACTGCCCAGGGGAAACACGGGGGGCGAGAGAACCACGCTGTTTCTCTTACGATGTTGCCGCCGGAAGGCCAGCAGCGGCGCAGAGCATCGTCCGCTGTGTACCATGATGAGGGCCGCCGTGGAGATCGAGAAGCATGAACAGTCACCCTGGATTCCTCGATGCGATCCATGCCGCTCCTGACGACGATACGCCGCGCTTGATCTACGCCGATTGGCTCGACGAGAACGGCGATCCGGATCGCGCGGAGTTCATTCGCTTGCAGATCGATTCCGCGAGACTGCCCGAAGGCGATCCGCGTGGCGTCGATCTCGACGTCCGCGCCGAGGAAATACTGGCCGCACGCGAGACGGAGTGGCTCGGCGAGTGGAGCGAACGGCTGGTTCATTGGAGCTTTCAGCGTGGCTTCCTCGATGCGATCACCATCGAAGCGGAGCCTTTTCTCACGAGAGGCGATGAGCTATTCCAGCGGTTTCCGGTTCGGAAGGTCCGTTTCGTCGATGCCAATGGCGACGCCCCTTCTCCGGACATCGTGGATAACATTGTCGCCTCTGCGAATCTTCAGCGTATTCGCAGTCTTGAGGGAAAGGAAAGCACGGGTTCCAGTTGCACCTGGGCCTATCACATCCCTCAGCTATCCTCCTGGACGGGACTTCGCGAATTATCCTTGGGGGACGACTTTGCCGATGGCTGGGACTCAGTTCATGAGGGGTTGCTTGTGGTTCTCTGTGGCGCTCCTCATCTGGCGAACCTTGAGGCACTCGATCTCGGGGTCACCTTTCCGGATACTCTGGGAGACCGCGCCGTCGAATTGCTGGCCGACGCCACGTTCGCAAGGCAACTTGTCTCTCTGGTCCTCGATGGACACGGCGTCGGAGACACCGGTGCCATTCGCCTCGCGACAGATTCTCGTTTCGGTCGATTGCGTCGGCTTCGGCTGGCGAACTGCGGCGGGGTGACGGAGACCGGCTTGCGAGCGCTTCTATACTCCGAGACTCTGCCTCACTTGCGCGACATCTGTCTGAGTTGTACCGCTGATCCGCGCATCCTGGCTGTCGCACCGCTAGTCGCCCAACTGGAGCGATTGGACCTTTGGCCAGCGACCGAGGAGCGATTCACTTTTTCGCCCGAGGCATGGCAGACATTCGGGCGTTCTCCGCATCTCGAACGGCTCCGCCACTTCAGCGTCGCGTCAGGCATCCTTGGACCTCAAGGGGCTGCTTTCCTCCGTGCGGACGGCTGCATGCCGGCCTTGCGCGGGCTGGCCGCCTGGAACGAGCCGGGCGCCGGCGATGCGATCATCGGCGCACTGAGGGAGCGGCCGCAGCCAGATCGGCTAACCTCGCTGGAATTGATTCACAGCGACGTCAGCGCCGAGGGAATCCACAACCTATCGACCTCGACATTACTGTCGGGCCTGAGCAAGCTCCGACTTTCGTGGAACATGCTCCAAACGAACGCGCTCGAGGAGTTGCTCAACTCGACGTACCTGAGCCGCCGGCTGATGCGGCTCGACCTCGCCGGCTGGGACCTGGGTGAGGGCGGCTTTCAGCTTCTGTCGCGCTGTCCGCGTTTGGCCACTCTGACTCACCTGAACCTGGCGAACACGCAACTCGACGCGGAGGGCATGGCGGCCTTACTGTCCTCTCCGTATCTTCGTCGGCTGACGACGCTCCACCTCGGCGCGGAACGCAGCCTGGAGGCGCTACAGTTGCTGGCCTCGTCGTCGAGCTTGCCGCGACTGCGTGAGGTGGTCGTCGGTTCCGGTGCCGATGTGGAGTCGCTCGAAGCCCTGCGCTGCCGCTTCGGCGCTCGTTTGATCGTCTATCCCGAGTGAGGCGTCATGCTCCACAAGGCATTCCTCGCGGACATTATCGAGCATCCTGACGACGATACTCCGCGTCTCATCTTTGCCGACTGGCTCGATGAGAACGGCGAAGCCGAACGCGCCGAGTTGATTCGACTTCAGATCGAGGCGTCCTCACTGGCGGAGGACAATTCGCGCGGCGATGAACTTTCGGCTCGCGGCGAGGCGATCCTCGCGCAGCGCGAGAAAGAATGGCTCGGCGACTGGAGCGAGCGCCTCGTTCGCTGGACCTTTCGGCGCGGGTTCCTCGATGGTATCGACATCGAGCCGATGACTTTCGTTCAGCACGGCGAAGAACTGTTTCGCTCCTTTCCCGTCCGCAAGGTTCGCTTCATCGCGCCGGACGGCACTTTCGCGCCGGCGCAGGCGGATATCTTCCGCTGTCCGTGGATGGGTCAGGTTCGCAGCCTGGAAATCTCCGGCAGCGCGGAGAAACTTGCCGGCTGGGCGGAAGCCCTGGCCGCCTCGCCGGTCGTGGGCGGTCTGAAAGAACTGCGCTTGTTTGAGGAAGTCAACGACGGACCCGGCTTCGGAGCGCGCCATGAACTGCAGCCGTTGTTCACCGCTCCTCATCTGGCGCAGTTGGAAACGCTCGAGGTATGGAGCGAGGGAGAGCACTCCGGTGAAGAGGCTGTCACCGCCTTGACGCAGGCGTCGTTCGCGGGCCGGCTCCAGGCGCTCGCGCTCGATGGCTTCAAATTCTCGGAGATAGCGTATCGCATTCTTGCCCAGGAGCGAGCATTCTCGGCTCTGCGCCGTCTGAGCATCTTCGATCCGCGACGGTTACTCTCCTCTGGAGTGCAGCAGTTGCTCGACTCGCCCTCCTTGTTCCGGCTCACGGAACTGAACCTTGGCAGTGGACTCGATATCGACACGCTTGGGAGTTCGCCTGGCCTGGCCCGGCTCACGACCCTCCACCTGGCCGGAGGCTCGCCCTCTGTTGCCGCCTGGCAGCGCCTGGCCAAGTCACCGTATCTGCGCCTGAAGGGCTTGAATCTCGAATACGTCCTGCGTGAGGTCAGTTCGATCCGCGCCATTCTGCGCGCGCCCGGTGTGAGCGAACTTCAAGCGCTGGCAGTCTGGAGCAGCGGCCTGTGCGGAGAATGGCTGCTGAGAGAGTTGAGCATGATGCCGGAGCCGTTGCCGATACGCCGCTTCGCGCTGTGGGGCGGGGTGACTCCAACCGGCGTCGAACAGTTGGCCGGCAGTACCTTCTGGACGGGTCTGACAGACCTGCGGCTGGTCGGGGGAGCCTTCACGGCAGCCGCATTGCAAGCGCTTCTGCAGTCGCCCTACTTCCCGCTTCGGCTGGCGACGCTCGCCCTGGGAGGCACGGGAATCGACGACGGCGCACTGACGCAACTGGCGCACTGTCCGCGGCTGTCGGGCCTGACTCGTCTGGAGTTGCATGAGGTTGACGTGGGCGTCGTCGGACTGACGGCGCTGCTGGAGTCGCCGTACTTGCATCGTCTGACCGCCCTGCATCTGTCAGGCGCCCTGACGTTCGAGACGAGCCGCCTGCTGGCGGAGCTGCCGGGATTGCCTCGATTGCGCGAACTGACGATCGGCAATCTGAACGGAGAGACTGATCGGGAGCTGCGAAAACGGTTCGGCTCGCGGCTGCGCATTACTTATCCCGAGATGTGAGAGGGTGGCGTCGTGTTCGACCCTTGACGGTAGAGTTCTTCAGCAGTCGAATGACTTCATCGCTCCCGCTCCTGGGTCTTTCGCGGCAAGGTGGAAGTGGGCAAGTTCAGCTACTGAGCGGCACAGGGAGAGAGCGGCTTCATGACAATGAACCTTGTGTTCTTCGGAGCAGGCGAGCAGGCCCGGCCCTACCTCGACGTGCTGGCACGGCGAGCCGACGTGCAACTCGTCGGCGTCTGCGATACCGACCGCCGGGCGGCCGAGCAGGTCGCCGTCGGCTGGAACACTCGCGTCTTTCCGACCTGCGAGGCGATGCTCGCGGAAGCGCATCCCGACGTGCTGTGGGTCTGTGTGCCGCCGGCGCGCCAGGGCGATGTACTGCTCCGCGCCGCCGGACAGCGAGTTCCCTTCTTCGTCGATCCTCCGGGCGCGGTGGAGCACGAGCGGGCTGTGCAGGTCGCCAAGTTGGTCGGCGAGGCGAGACTGGTCAGCGCCGTCGGTTTCCTCGCCGCCTACACCGATGTGGCCCGCGAGGCGCGTGAGTATCTCGGGACCAATACACTGCCACTCGCTCTCGGCTGGTGGTTGAAGCCGGCCCGTGAGTCGTCCGATTCCTCCGCCCTGGGACTGCTCTGGAACGAAGCGTGCGTGCAGATCGACGCGCTCCGCTTCTTCAACGGCGAGGTGAAGCGCGTCCACGCCTTCGCGGCGGGGAATGCGCCTCCACAGTCAGCGGGCGGACTGGTGCTGCACCTGGAGTTCGTTCGCGGCACGACAGCGGTGCTGACCCTGGCGACTTTTCCGCGCCCGGAGCCGCGCGTCGAGTTGGAACTGTCCGGCGAGGGCTGGTCGCTGGCGTTCGACGAAGGAATGAACAGTCTGCGCGTCGCGGAACATGACAAGACGACAATCCTGCGGCGGTTGAACAAGCCGGTCGAAGAGCAAGTCAACACATTTCTCGAAGCCGTGGCGACAGGCGAACCCGCCTCGGTTCCGACCGGCTACAGCGACGCCCTGGCCACGCTGACCGTGTGTCATGCGGCCTCGCTTTCGGCGACGGAGGGGAGACCAGTCGAGATCGCATCCCTGCAATCGAGTTGACGGCTTTATCAGGGCGACGAAAAGGCTTTACCCATCTTGCCTGGACCGCTGTTGTTATCTTCCGTGTTCTTGCCCCGTCCGATCCATCTTCACAGAATTTCGGTCCTCTCTCATTCCTCCCCGTCAATGTGGTCTTCCACGGCGGTCGATGACAAGCAGCAGGGCGGCGCGCATTGCGCGCCCAAAGAACGGATCCCTCTGACAAGGACGTATACGATGAAACGTGGATATCTCGGGGCTCTCGGCGTCTGGCTGGCAGGCGTCGGGCTGGCCCTGGCTCAACCTGCGCCGGAGTATCGGCCGGCGATGGGCTTCTATCATCCCATGGCGCCAGCGGTCTACTCCCCCAACGGCTGGATGCCGCAACAGCAGCCGCGCGTCGTCTACTCGCAGTCGATGGTTCAGCCCGGCTATCCCCAGGCCTATCCGCAGAGCTATCCCCAGGGATATCAGCAGGGATATGCCCAGCCCATGTACTACCTCCAGCCGGCTATGTATCTCCCGGTGATGGTCCAGGGACAGGGAATGCCCGTGCAATGGACCGCTCCAGTGGGGACGATGCTCCCCTCCGCTCCCTACACGATCTCGGGTCCGACGATGGTTCCGAACCGCACCGCGCCGATGCCTCCCGCCGAGGAAGCCTCTCCGGTTGCGTCGGTCCCGGCAGCGCCGCCCGTTGAAGCGGCCAAATCGCTGCCGCTCGGGCTTGGGGAAACGGCGGCCCCGCCGATGTTGCCGGCGGCTTCGCAACCACTTTCCTCCGCTCATCCGGCCATCTCCGAGCCGGCCATCGCCGAGGAGACGGACTCGATCGAGGGCGATACCGTCGAGGAGAAGGGACACAGGCACAAGAAGTCGCTCGGACTCTTTAGCAAAAAGGGCAAGAAGAAAGACTCAATCGAAGCGACTTCCGACGAAAACTGCGACAAATGCGAGACGAAAAAGGGGTACAAGAAGAAGTTCTCGCTGGGCCTCGGCAAGAAGGACAAGCCGGCCCCAACAGAGTCCTACGCGGACGAGGGTGATGACGATTCACGCGAGCATGAGGTGCGCGACCGCAAGGGCGATCAATGCGAGGAAGGCTTCTGCCATTACTGGTTCGCGATGGACTATCTGGCCTGGATGAACAAGAAGGGCCGGCTCGATACTCCCGTGGTGACGAATGGCGTCACCACCCTGATCGGGGGGGGCAACGATCTCGATTACGATATTCAGCAGGGCGGCCGTCTGCGGGCCGGCTATCGCTTCAACGACTGCTGGGCTGTGGAGTCGTCCGGCTTCTACCTGATCGAGCGTTCGACCTCGATGACCGCCGGCTCCGACGCGACAGGCGCGCCCGCCTTGAGCCGTCCGTTCATCAACGCGGCGGACGGCACCCTTCTGACGGTGCCGGTGTCCATCCCCGGCGTGGCGTCGGGGACTGTCAACCTGGAGAGTTCGTCCCGTTTGTATGGTGGCGATGCGAACGTGGCGCGGACGCTCTACCACAATGACAAATTCGTCGTCAACCTGCTGGGCGGCTTCCGCTACCTGAGTCTGGAGGAAGACCTGTCAATCCTTCAGAACACACAGGCTTTGGACGGAACGGCAGTACTGAACACGCGTCAGGGAGTTGAGGCGGACAATCGCTTCTACGGCGGGCAAACTGGTCTGTCGAGCGGCGTGCAATTGGGCCGGGTCTACCTCGGCACGACGGGTAAGTTCGCTCTCGGCGTGACGCAGGAACTCGTGCGGAGCGAGGGTGGCTTCGGCATTGCCGGCGGAGCAGGCCCATTGCCGGCTCTGGTGGCGACGGGTTCTAACAACCGAACCAACACCGAGTTGGCGTATGTGGCGGAGAGCCAGTTCGAGGTTGGCTATCAGATCTCGCCGCACGTCAACGCCATGCTGGGCTGGAACTTCCTGTACTGGAACAAGGTGGCGCGTCCCGGCGACCAGATCAGCGATGTGGTGAACCGTCCACCGACGCAGGACGTGACGACGACGAACTTCTGGAGCCAGGGCCTCACGGCGACCATCGGCATTCGTTTCTGAGCGGAGTCTCTTTCGATAGGACCCACCGTCCGGGTGGGTCCTATCGAGACGAAAAAACCCCGCTGAACTTCTCTTGCGAGTCGAACAGCGGGGCCGGAACAGAGAAGAGGCCGTACTGACAACAATAAGATTCACAAAATCGGAGAACAAAGTCAAGCGGAAAAAGTGAAAAGACTTCAGGAATCATTCACGATTGTCTCGCGCCTGAAAGCCTCCGCCGAGCGGGTGTGGGACCATGCCAGCACCTTCGAGGGCGTCAACCGCGAGCTTGGCCCCCTCCTTCGCATGACCTACCCGCCGCTTCCGCGATGAGCCCGTGCAACCGAATCCTTCTCGGGTGCTCCGTAAATCGTGCGCCCTAGAATGAAAGCAGCAAATTCAGAGTACCTGATCGAGAGGGATTGACATGGTCCCCCGGGCGGAAGAGTTCATTCTGGACGTGCGGAGAGCGGCGCGGTTGGAGCAGAAGCCGACGGCCGCCACCGATTCCCAGTTGATTGACCCCGACACCACCGCCAAGGCGCTTCAGCGGGCGGCGATGTGGTTGACGCCGAAGGTCGTGGCCGCCTACGATCCTGTGTCGTTCGCAGCCTGGTCAGGCGACCTGCAAGAAGAACTGCGCCATGCCGTCGAGGGGTTCAGGTCGATGGCGGCGGCCATCCCGCCCGACAAGCCGGCGACGGCTCCCCAGTTCAGGGACGGCGTCCAGTCCTTCGACCGGCTCAAGGCCGCCGTGCAGAAGGTGGTCTGCTCAGAGTGGAGTAAGGAGGCCAATGGCCTGATCGAGAAGATCGAGTCGTGGGCGGCGGACTTCAAATGGATCACCCGCCGTGAGCGGAAACAGCTCGACGAGCTGCTGATCGGCAAATACGGACTCGATCAACTTTATCTGCATGCGGAAGGAAGCCTCTACATTCTGGACCCAGTGGCCCGTTTCATTTCCGGGGGCCTTGGAGCGTTCGACCTGTCGATCCAACCCTCGTTCTACCTCACCAGCATCTACCGGAACATGGACCGGGAGTGGTATGTGTACCTTGAAGTCGGTCAGGGCATCCACGGGGCCAAGAAGGAGCCATTGACGAAGGACTCCTTCAGGCGAGCGGTGGCGGAACTAAGGTCGATGCTATGATCAAGCGGCAACTGCGCATCAACCGGATCAATGCCGTCCTCCATGAGTATCTGGCTGGCAAGACCGCAGCGGATTGGCTCGCCGCTCAGATAGGGCCGGACCCGAGCTATGGAGATCGCCACGGCTGGCCGCCCAAGGCAGGAATCGATTATCTGAACAACCTTGAGGCCACCTACATCATTCGGATCTATGCGGAGTTCGAGGCTGGGCTGCGTGATTACGAGCTGACGTTCCGTAAAAAAGACACCAGTCCGAAGATGTACCAACTCTTGAACGAGTCGATTCCCACGGAGCGGTTTCCACAGGATACCATCGACAAGGCCGACGAGGTGAGAGAGTACAGAAACTTCCTTGTACACGACATCGAAAACGAGCCGAATGAAGACATTGTGCCTTTTACCGTCCAGGAGGCGAAGAAGCACCTCTGCGCTTACACGGCCTGCCTTGATCCAGCGTGGCGTTAGCAGTGCACTCGATAAGACTCTGGCAAAGCAAGACACCTAACACCAGGCCGGAGCGGCAGGCCCCCTCAGCCGAATTTCCGGATCGTTTCCCCGATCTCCAGCGCATGCACCGACTGCCCGCCGGCATTGGCCCAGCCGGGGAAGAAGTCGCCGAAGGCGTTCACCTCCAGCACAAAGTGCCGGCTGAAGCCGCGCTCGAAGACCAGATCGACGCCGGCGATGGCGGAGTCGAAGCACCCGGCCGCGTCGGCGCAATGGTCGAGGGCGTCGAGCCAGTCGCGGGTCGGGATCGCGGCCCGGCAACGAACGAAGTCGCCACGGCGGCCGCCGAGCTGCAGATTGGTCATCGGACCCGAGCTGAGCCGGAAGATGGACGCGGCCGGCCGGCCGTAGATGCACACCACGCGGAGGTCGAAATTCTGGCCGTCGATCTGTGCCATGGGGATTCCTTCCTGGGCGAAGGCCCCTTCCGTCAGGAGGAAATCGGCGGCTCGTTCGAGCGCCGGACCCGTCAAGTGGAGAAGACGGCGAGAATTGAAGAACCGCCCCTCGATCTCGGCGAGCGTCGTCGCACCGTGAAACTTGCCCTTCTCCGAGCGGATGGCGATGATCCCCGTGGCCGAGGAGCCGGTATTTAATTTGAGGTAGACACTTTGCAGGTTCTCCGTTCGCTCACGCTCGCGGCTCAGTAGTTCCGCGAACACCTCCCGCGGATTTTCCAACCAGTTCGGCACCGGCACTCCAGCCGCGTGCAACTTTGCCGTGGTCGCCGTCTTGTCGAACATCTCAGCGACGTGCAGCGGGTTGGCCGTCGGGGCGAGGTGTGGGCGAGTGCCAAAAGCGGATGCCAGGCCGCGCAGCACCCGATGAAAGCCACGGTAGTACAGTCCCGGCCGCAGCAGCAGGCCCCAAGGGATCGGAAGCGACCGCCAGTCGGACGGCGGCTCGGCCGGGTCGTCGCGCGCGCCGGCTTCCAGCAACAGCCGGGTGACTCGCTCGTCCTTGCCCGGCGATTCGAGCCGCACCACCGCAGGGCGGTCGAACGCCGGCAGGCCGTCAAGCTTGCCGTCGCGCGGCACCACGTCGGCCCACGGAACGACGTCGATGTCCGGCGTCACGCCGCGGTTGGTCCAGAACAGCAGCAGCTCGCGGTGGTACGTCTCGCACCGCTTCGTCCCGGGGTTAGCGATCAGCACATAGCGCGGTGTCGGCATCGGCTACTCGATGTCGCCATCAAACAGGTATTCAGGGATGTTGCCGTCGCCAAATTCGCCCGAGACCTGGCCGTGCTGGCCGGACACGTCGGACTTCACCCCCGTCGCTTTGATCGCCTTCTCACCAGCCTTCGTCAGCGCGTTGCTTCTCAGGTTGAGGAACTCCAGGTTTTTCAAGTCGGCACAGTCGGCGAGTAATTTGGCTCCTTCGTCGGTGATACATCCCCCTTGCAGGTCGAGTACTTTAAGCCGCGTCAGGATTCTCGACTCGACGATCTCCTTTGCCCCCTTGTCGCCGAAATCAGTCAGTCGAAGCCGGAGATTGGTCAGGCTCTTCAGGTGCGGCGAACGGCAAATCGCGCGGAGATGCTTCAAGGTGATGTACGCCGCCTCCTGGTCGTCAGCAATCGCGTGCGGGTGACATAGCATAGTGGTCAGTTTGGTGAGCGACGGGTTGGCGGCCAGCCCGTCTAGCGGGTAGCTGTGACTATGGTAGAGCTGGAAGATGCGCAGGTTGGGCATTCGCAGGGGGAATATCTTGGCGGCGTCCACTCGGTGCGCGAGCAGGTACAGTTCCTCCAGGTTCGGCATCTGCTTGACTAGGTGATATGCCAAGCGGCCATCGGTGTGACAGTTGTAATACTCCTCCTCGCTGCCGCTTGGCTGGACCACCTCCTCGCCGAGCCGGAAGACGCGGACGGTGGCAAGATACGGACACCGGCAGAGGGCGTGCAGCCCAGGGTCGTCGTAGGCGTCGATGCCCGAAGGCACGTCCGGTCCCGGCTCGTAGTGCGAGTCGATGTACTGCTGCTGTCGGCCGGTCGGCATCTCGGCTTCGACATCCTCGACCACCAGTTCACGGAACAGCCGGGCTTGCGGGGCATTCGCCAACGCCCGGGCCTGGCCGACGGTCAGGTCATGGAACTCCAACCGGCTCAGCCAGCCGCGGGCGAAACGGTGGCCGACGGGAGCGCGCTTGCTCTCCTTGCGCTCATGCCAGAATGGAACCTGCTCAGCGTCCACGGTCACGACGGCGAGCGGTCCGAGCCAGTCCTTTTCGTGCTTCTTTAGGAGTTTCGTTTCCTGCTTTTTCAGGGTCTCACGGGTGGCCTTGGGGAGGGATTCGTCCTCCAGCGCGATTTGCACCTGCATGAATTCGCCGCGCGGGTCGCCCTGCTCGGCGAGGTAATCGGCGTAGGCACACGCGGCGGTCAGGTCATGCGGATCGGCGGCCAGTGTTTGCTCGAACGCCTCTGCCAGCGAAAGGGCCGTACGCGGAGTCGTCTCGACGTAGCCCTTCTTGAGCTTCTCGCCGATCAGCTTGTCGGCCTCGGCCTGGGCCAATTCGCCGCTGGCGAAGGTCCTGGTCTGAGTCTGCCCCGCGGCGCCCACCTTGCCGAAGGTCACGGTGAAACTGCTGCCCCTCACTTCGATGTTCCAAAACTTGTGGGATTTCGCATCGCTGTACTGAAACGTTCGCATGGCTCGGCCCCGTGGGGTTCAGGATCGCTCACTCGAAGTCGCCTTCTCGAAGATACTGATGGTCCGCCAGTTCTGCTTCGGTCAGCGGATTGTTCGCCACCGCATTCACGCCGGCCTTCCGCAGGGCACTTAAACCCGATGATGTTACGCGGTTCCGCGATAGGTCGAGCCGCTCTAAGTTCCTCGCGTCGGAACAGG
>JBBRIK010000048.1:0-11873 GCA_038221045.1 Gemmatales bacterium | reverse complement strand
GACCGTTCCGGCTCCGCCATGCCCTGGATGGCGATCAGGAACTGGTAGGCGTT
Organism: Gemmatales bacterium; assembly: GCA_038221045.1. Lineage (GTDB taxonomy): Bacteria > Planctomycetota > Planctomycetia > Gemmatales > Gemmataceae > JBBRIK01. The sequence goes on along the minus strand of JBBRIK010000048.1, from coordinate 11,820 downwards.
CGCCTGCACTTCCTCGTCAAAGATCGGCACGCCGTTGACCGTGGCCTTGATGCGCACAGCCACCTCGCCGATCGTCGCGTCGGCAGGCTGTTCGGGCAACACGTCGAGAAAGTTCTTCTGGGGAGCCACGGGCGGCGTCGGTTCGCTCTTTTGCGAGCGTGCGATGGCCGGACCGTCAGGGACGGTGAATTGCCCCGCACTGCTTCCGCAGCCAGTGAGGAACGTGGAACCCACGACAGGAGCGAGAAGCAGTTGACGCCAGCGCATGTCCGCGACCCCCGGACGGATGACCGTAAATCACACCGGATTAAGGACGCGAACTATACCGAGGCGGCGTCGCGATACAAGAGGAACTCAACCTGTCGTTTCGCGCTCCTATGGCTCTTGCTATCTATCCATACGTCCACTATTATGAAGAAATGTTTCGTTGCATTGCGCGTGCGCCACACACACCCTGCCGCGAATTTCCGTCCGGGGTGCGCGCCTGGCTTCTTGCCGCTTGCGGCTTTGCAATTCCGGGGGACTGCGAAGCCGCAAGCGGCAAGAATTCAGCGTTTCACGACAACATCAGGAGCCAGCACGCGCTTCAGTCGCTTGTACAACTCTTCCTGATTCTTCGCGCCCGGAGGCATTCGCAGATAGGCGCTCGACTCGTCCACCACCCGCAGTTCACCGCGCGACTGCTTCGCCAACTTCTCCATCCGCCGCGCGCTGCGATACTCCAGCACCATATCGGTCGGCCCACCCTCGATGACTGTCTCCAGCCGGATGCGCGCTATGTGCCAGCGCGAGGCCAGCAGCCGCACCTCCGCCTGACGTAGCAGCCACTCGGCGGACTCGGGCAACGGCCCGAAGCGGTCGCGCAACTCCTGCCGGAAATCCTCCAGTCGATGCAAACTCCGCACGCGCGAGAGCCGTCGATACACCTCGATGCGCTGACGCTGCCCCTGGACGTACTCGCGCGGAAGGAACGCTCTCCAGGGCAGATCGAGGTTGATCTCCAGTGGCGTCTTGAGCGGCTCATTCTTCATGCGCCGAACCGCGTTTTCGAGCATCTCGCAGTACAGCTCGTAACCGACCGTGGCGATGTGGCCGCTTTGCTGAGTGCCGAGGATGTTGCCCGCGCCGCGAATCTCGAGATCGCGCAGAGCGATCTTGAAGCCGGCCCCCAGTTCGGTGTACTCCTCAATCGCTTTCAGCCGCCGGGCCGCGTTCGGACTCAGTTGCTTGTTGCCGTCGAGGACCATGTACGCATAGGCGCGATGCTTGTAGCGTCCGACTCGGCCGCGCAGTTGATGCAGGTCCGCCAGGCCGTAATTGTCGGCGTCGTTGATGAAGATGGTGTTGGCATTCGCGATGTCCAGCCCGCTCTCGATGATCGTCGTCGCCACCAGCACATCGGCCTCCCGGCGAACGAATGTCACCATCGCCTGCTCCAGTTCATCCGTGCTCATCTGGCCATGACCGACGACAAACCGCGCCTCCGGCACGATCTTCTTCAGTTTCGCCACGATCTCGTGAATGTTCTGGACGCGATTGTGGACGAAGTATATCTGTCCCTCGCGATTCAGCTCGCGCAAGATGGCGTTGCGGATCATTGTCGGATCGAAGCGAACGATGCGTGTCTCGATGGCCAGCCGATCCGGAGGCGGAGTCTCAAGGTTACTGATGTCGCGAATGCCCAGCAGCGAGAAGTGCAGTGTGCGCGGAATCGGTGTCGCCGTCAGCGTCAGCACGTCAACTTTCTGTCGCAGCCGTTTGAGCCGCTCCTTGTGATCGACGCCGAAACGCTGCTCCTCATCGATGATGACCAGTCCCAGGTCCTTGAACTTCACGTCGGCGCTGACGATTCGATGCGTGCCGATAATCACATCGACGCTCCCCTCGCCCAATCGCTTGACGATGCGCCGCTGCTCGCCGCCGGAACGGAATCGGCTCAGCGCCTCGACGACAAAGGGATACTCCGCGAAGCGCTGGCTGAACGTGCGATAGTGCTGCTCGGCAAGGACTGTCGTCGGCACGAGGACCGCCACCTGTCTGCCGTTGTCGATGCTCTTGAAGGCGGCGCGAATGGCCAGCTCGGTCTTGCCGTAGCCGACGTCGCCGCAGATGAGGCGGTCCATCGGCCGGCCTCGTTCCATGTCGCGCTTGATCTCGACTAGCGTGGTCAGTTGGTCGGGCGTCTCCTGATAGGGGAAGGCGGCCTCGAATTCGGCCTGCCATTCCGAGTCCGGCAGGAAGGCGATGCCGGGCTGCGCCGCGCGAACCGCCTGCAAATCGATCATCTCACTGGCCAGGTCGAGGACCGCCTCTTCGACCTTCTTCTTCTTGTTTGCCCAAGTAGTGCCGCCGATCTTCGAGAGTTCGGGATCAACCTTGCTGCCGCCGACGTACTTCTGCACCAGATCGATCTTCGACGCCGGAACGTACACAAGGACGCCCTCGCGGAATTCGAGTGTCAGATACTCTTCCTGTCTCCCGTGTTTTTCGAGGACTTGCATGCCGCGATAGCGAGCGATGCCGTGACTGACGTGAACGACGAGATCCCCCTCGGCCAGGTCGAGGAAGCTGTCGATGGCGCGCGATTCGAGCCGGCGGCGCGGCTGGACCTCGCGCGTCTGATCGCGATGAAACAATTCCTGTCCGCCGAGGATGACGAGGCCAGCCTCCACCATGCGAAAGCCAGCCCGAACCCTTCCCATGACGACACGCAGCCGGCCCGATTGTGCGAGCCGGCCCGCGGCCAACACTTCGCCGAGGCGATGGCACTCCGCCTCGCTGGGACAGGCGATTAGCACATGATCGCGGCTGGCCGTGCTGTCCAGTTCATCGCGAACGCGGGTGACGTCGCCGCTGAAGCGCTCGACGGATTCGACGCGCATGTGCCAGGTGGCCTCGACCGTCGGTGCCGGCAACGTGGCAACACGAACGCTCGGCCAGCGCGTCAACTGCTGAAAGACGCCCTCTGTCGTAAAGAGCCCCGTCACGTCGGAAACACGTTCGAGGTAATGCTTGCCCTGCTCGGCCAGTTCCTCCAGTTCGACGTAGACGGTCCAACTCCCGGCCGGCAGATACTCGCACAGATGTCCGCTCAGAGCGACGGCATCCGTCCCCGACAGCGCGAGCAGATCCACCGACGTCATCGCGCCCAGGCTGCGCTGCGTCCCGGCGTTGAAACTGCGAAGCGATTCGATCTCGTCGCCGAACAATTCGACGCGGATCGGATCGTCGGCATCGGGAGGAAAAACGTCGAAAATACCGCCCCGCCGGCTGAACTCGCCCGGCGTCTCGACGACCTCGGCGCGACGATAGCCATGAGCGAGCAGCCAATCGGTAAGGGTTTCGAGTTCGAGGCTCTGGCCGGCGCGCAACGTTCGCTTCCCTGCAAGCAAACGCTGGCGTTCGGGAACAGGCTGCATGAGGGCCTGGAAGGATGCGAGCAGCACGCGCGGCGGGTCGGCATTCTCAAGTTGGCGCAGGATGCGCAGGCGCTGGCCGCCGATCTCATCGACCCGATCGCTTTCCGCCGAGGGCAGACTATCCCATGCGGGAAAGAGAAGCGGCGAGGTGCCGTGAAAACTGGCGAGATCGGTGGACCACGAATCGAGGTCGCGCGGATGAGCGATGGCGATCACCAGTGTGCCGGGACAGTGAGCGGCCAGAGCGGCGAGGGCCAGGGCGGAAGAGGAGCCCCAGGCCCCATCGAGGGTGCCGGCATGGCCTTCGCGCAGGGCGGAGAGCAGTTCGAGAAACCCATCGCTGGTTTGGATGAAAGGGACAAGATCGGTCAATCTCTCGAGCGCTGGCGCCGCTGTCGCTGTCATGTAGCACCCTCCCTGTGGTATTGTACACAGGAGAGTTATGATGAGGGTATTGGGAATCCGGTTGCTCGCTGGCTCTGCGCGACGTATTGTGGATTGATTGGTTTCGCGAGTCGTCGGATTGCCGCGAGGAGCTTGTCGATGCCTCGGTTGTCCTGTCTGTTGCTCGTCCTGTTGCCCCTTTCGCTCCGCGCCGCTGGTCTTGCTTCCTTCACTGGATTCACCCGTCCCGGCGCTCCTAACGATATCCGGCAAGATGGCAAAGTCGTCTTCATCGCCGACGATCCCAAGCAGAAAAAAGAAGCGATGGGGGCCACGGTCTATTTCACCGTCCTCGATCTATCCGCGAAGCAGGACTGGGGCGTGGAGTTGAAGGAGCTGGCATCGCGCTTCAAGGCCGGCATCGACGCGAATGGTAGCCCTTCCTCGGATTTTGATGCCAAGGCACGCTATCTCTACCTCTATCAGACAGTCAATGATCGCGGGACGGAGGTCCCCATCTGGAACGCAATGGTGCGGATGCCGGATGACATCAAGGCCAGCGATCTCACTTCATGGGGAGCGTTTCGTGGAGTCAGCCTCAAGCTGGCGCGGCCAGTGGGAGAGGGCAAGGAGCCAGGGCGAATCCTGGCCGTGTCCACCTCGAATCGCGACGGCGGCAGCCCCGGCGAATTGCTCTATCGCGGACACAGTCCGGCCGTGCCGTCGGCTCAATCGTACCGTCTGGGCCTGATTCCCACGCGCGGCGATCTTCCCCCCAAGCCGGGTACGGGGGTGGCGCGTGTCGAGTGGGAACAACTCGATCCAGCTCATACGCCGGATCACGTCATCCTGTCGCCGCGTGCCGAGGTCAAGGGACTTGGGTTTCGCGCGGTCTGGAGTGACAAGAATGTCATCGCGCGCAATGGCCGCAGCACGGTCTTCGGCTTCACGTCGAACCTTCCGCCGCGCTTCGAGATCGTCCGCATTCAGGGACCGCGCGACCCTTCCGCTCCGGTGAAGAACGCGGGGCTTGGTGAGGACACCGAAACGGTGAGCAAGGAAACGCTTCTCGCCGAGGGACAGGTGCCGGTGCCTCGCCCCGAGCGCGTTGCGGTGCCTGATCCTCCAACGCCGCCGGCTCCGGCGCGCGTACCCATTGCTCCATTGCCGCCCTTGCCGCCGCCTGTCGATATTCCGCAAACGGGGGGCGTCTCGTCTCCAGGGGGAAACAGCGGCAGCAGTAGTTCGTCGGCGAGCAGAGGTTTCGGCAGTGGCGGAGGAGGTGGCTCCTCGGGTGGAGGTGGCAGTTCATCGAGCGGGGCGGGTGTCTCGCAGCAGACAGCCCAGCGGCAACAACAGCAGCAGCAATCCGCGCTCACGCCCCTGCAACAAATCAACTTGATCGTGCAGCAAACCGTGACTCAGACGACCCAGGTGAGCCAGAATCAATCGCAATCCCAGGGACAGAGTCAGAGTCAGTCGCAATCGCAAACGCAGTCACAGGGACAGGGACAGGGACAGAATCAGGACGGGACGCCGCCCGTGGTAGTGCCGGAGCCGCCGACGATTCTGCTGGGGCTGCTGGCGCTGCTGTTTCTCGTCGTCGGCTATGTGAAGTCTCCGCTTGCTGGGTAGGTCCGGCGAGCCGAGCCGGACCCTCCCCCGATGACGCTCGCTGTGTTCCGCGGTGCCGCTCGGCTCGCGGCACCTACCCGGTAGGTCCGGCGAGCCGAGCCGGACCCTACCCCGATGACGCTCCCTCTACGCCATTGTCTCGCGGTTGCTTGAAAGATGCCTACGCGCTTCATCGAGGATCGCCTGCGTGGCGGTCGCGCCGACACGAGTCACGCCCAGCGCTCGCACTTCCAACAACCGCGCGAAGGTCCTCACCCCACCCGCCGCCTTGACCTGAACCTGCGGCGGCGAACAGCGGCGCATCAATCTCAAATCATCGTCGGTCGCGCCCTTATCGCCATACCCCGTGGACGTCTTGACGAAGTCCACCTTCTCTTCAGCGCAGATTCGGCAGAGTTGTTCCTTGTGCTCGTCCTGCAAGAAGCAGTTCTCGAAAATGACTTTGACCAACGCCCGCCGGGCGTGAGCGGCCAGTACGACGGCCTCAATGTCCACGGCGATTTCGTCCCAGTCCTTGCTCAACACCTTGCCGATGTTGACGACCATGTCCAGTTCCGTCGCCCCATCGTCCATGGCCCGCTCCGCCTCAAAGATCTTCACGCCCGTCAGATGCCCTCCGTGCGGAAAGCCGATCGTCGTCCCGACGGCGACCGTTGACCCGTCGAGAAGGTCCGCGGCCATCCGGACGGCGTACGGCTTGATGCAGACCGAGGCGACGTCGTATTGCCGGGCCAGCAGACACCCTTTTTCGAGGTCGGCATCGGTCAGCGTCGGCTGCAACAGCGAGTGATCGATCATCTTCGCGAGGTCGGCGTAGGTGAACTCCAGCATGCTGGCTCCCTGGCGGCGGTCTCTGGTTTTCCTCGCGCTAGTGTATCGTTTCACCGGAAAGAGAGTCAGCCGCAAGAGATCGGCGCTGCACATTTGCTCCTTCAAGATGCCCTCAATAACCGAGTCGAAACTCGAAGCGCATCATGTCCCTGTACAACACCTCGCCAGTCAGGGCGCGGCCATAGCCCGCGTAAAAGCTGCCACGTTCGTTCAGTTGGACGCGAACCCCGACCTTGGCATTGACGATCGTGTCCCCTGCCGCATTTCGATTCGGCGCATTGTCGGCGAGTCCGAAGATGGCGTCTTTCTCGCCGTCGAGGAACGTCCAGCCGACGAGTTCGACGACGGGTGCAACGCTCATGTTGCAGTTGCGATAGACGTCATAGTGAATGCCGGTCCCATAGCGGATGAACGATCCTTGCACATGAGTCGTTCCGCCGATCGATTGCCAGTAGCGTAATTCGCTCTCGCTCGCCAGCCGCTCGCTTATTCCCCGATAAAGCAGGAGGGCCGGCTCCAGGCTCACATGGTGGTTGCCCAGGCCGAGACTGGCGTTGCCAGTCGGTGCATAGACGCGGAACTGGGCCGTCAGCGTCGTCTGTTCATCGGTGAAAAACGCATAGCGGAGGCCGGCGCTCACGTCCGACAGCCCGGAGTGGTTCTCGTTGATCTGAAAGTTGGCGAAGCGCAGGGGCGCTTCGAGGAAGGCCGACAGCCCCGCACCGAGGAGGTGTTCTCCATAGAGGCTCAACTCCTGGTAATCGACGCTCTTCTCTTTCAGCGGCAAACCGTGACCGGTGGGTCTCGTGCTGGAGTAGAAGAACTCACCGCGGGTGGGATCAACATTGCGATACGCCGCGTCAAAGCGCAGGCGCAGGACGTTGGCGGGGATCGCCGACTCGACGTAGCCGGAACGGCTGTCGATGATGGGCGGCAAATCCTCTTCTTCCGCCGGATTCGCCGACGCCGTCATCTGCTGAGCCATCGCGGGGCCGCCCAGGGCCAGCAAACCGAGGCAGAGCAGCAATCGACGGCTGAGAAGTGTTCCGATTCGCTCGCTCATTACTCTCACCATGATGGAAAGGGGTGGTATCGTTCTGACTGATCTTCCGTCTCTGCGAGTTAGATCGAATCGAATGAGGAGAAGGAAGAATGGAATAATGCGAGAGAATGGGGAGGTTCCGAAAGTGCGGGCGGCAGATTCGTCATGGCCGTCACAGTCGCGAAAGTCCGATGACGAAATCCCTGCTTGCCGCTTGCGGCTTAGCGGTCCGCGGGGAGTGAATCTATCCGCTGCAGGAGTTGATTGAACGCTTCGCGGTCCTTGAGCGCTGTGAAAATGGAATCTCTGTCAGCGTTGAGGAACTTGCGAATCTTTACCGGATCAAGCGTCCGGAGGGTTTGCAGCGATTGGTTGGCGTAGGTCGCCGCCAGCGTCTGCCGTTCCTCGAGCGTCCCGCGTACCGAAGCGGCAATCGCCGTGGCACACCGGGCAAGCAGGACGGCCGCCTGATAGCGTTCCGTATCGTTCGCTTCGCTCGCGTTTGCTATCTCAAGCGCTGCCGTGGCAGCAGCGGAAATCGAACCGGTGAGCAGACGGGCTTCCGCGAGATAGCGGAGACACTCGCGCAGGTCCCGGCGGTAGGGAAGCCGCTCACCTCGCTTGATGACTTTGCGCAGAACGTCTTCCGCTCGTTCAAGGGGAACCAAAGCACGGTCAGGCATTTTCTCGATTCTGAGCCTGAACCAACCCATGGTCCGTTCGGCCAGAGCGTATTCGTGGTAATGATCGGGGTTCTCCGGCCACTCGTTCATCAGGTGCAACAGACTGGCTCGGGCGTTCTGGAAATCGGACTCCGCTTCCTTGAGCTGTTTCAGCCGCACATGAACGGCTCCGAGACTGAGAGCAACCCGGCCCTGCTCCTGCAAATACTGCGGCCGGCCTGGGAAATCTCGGACAAGTGCATCGAGTATCGTTTGGGCGTCGTTCTGATTGGCAAGCGCTTCCTTGAACTCGCCGAGGTTCCGTTCGAGGAGGTTCCCCAGGTTCTTTTTCGCCTTGGCCCGTTCAAAGCGATACTCGACCTTGCGAGGAAACTTCGCGGCGAGACGGTCGAGGTACTCGATCGCGCTTCGATACTGCCGGCGCGACTCCTGTGCCTTCCCCAGGTCGCGAAAGAGACCACCGAGGTTGAGGTGCGCCTTCGCCAGGTCGAGGCGAGCGAGGAAGTTCGTACTGTCCTCACCGGCCAACGGCGTCAGCAGCGCAATGGCCTCCTCGAAATCGCCGCGTGCGCCTTGCGCGTCCTTGAGTTGCTCCCGTATCAGACCGCGATTGAAGGTGCTTCGGGCCAACTCGTGCCGGTAGCTCGACTCGCTGGCATCCTCCTCGAAAAGGTGTTGTTGAAGCCGCCTTGCTTCCTCGTAGTGGAGGAGGGCGTCCCCGCCCTGCCCGGATAAACGAAGCAGTTCTCCATACCAGTTGTGCGAGTTGGCCAGGTCCTGACGATACTGGGGAGTTGCAGGCGATTCCGAGACCAGCCTGCCTTGAATCGCAAGGGCGCGCTCGAAGACCTCCGATGCCTCGGCTCTGCGATCGAGCTTCGTATAGATTTGCCCGGTCCGCATCAGAGCCAGCCCTTGAGCGCGGCGCAAGGATGGATCGTGACTCTCTTCCTGGGCGAGTTCCTCGTAGTGTTTCAACGCCCGCTGGACGAATCGCGTTTGCTCCTCATCCATGTTGGCCGCATCGTCGAGCCACTCCGCCGCAAACTGGACGTAGAACGAATCGATGGCCTCTCGGGCGCGCGTAAGGTTCCGCTCGGCGCGATGGAGCGCTGAGCGCACCTGGAAATGCGACCACACCAGCACGCCGATCACGGCGAACACCGCACTGAGCGATACGGCCACGAGGGCTGCGACGGCAGGCCGTCGCTTGACCCACATCGCCAGCCGTTCGAGCCGGGAAACGGGTCGCGCCTTGATCGGCTCGCGATTGAGATAGCGATTCAGGTCGTCCGCCAGGGCCTCGGCGGAGGGGTAGCGACGCGCGGGGGCCTTTTGCAGGCACTTCAGAGAGATCGTCTCGAGGTCGCGCGGAATCGGGGCCTTCGTCAACTGACTGGGCGGCCTGGCTTCTTCCGTCTGCACCAGCGTCAACGTCTGCATGACCGACTCGGCCCGAAAGGGCGGTTGGCCGGTCAGGCACTCGTACAGGATCGCCCCGAGTGAATAGACGTCGGAGTGCGGGCCGACCTCGTGGACCTTGCCGAGGGCCTGCTCGGGCGCCATGTAGGAGGGCGTGCCGACGACCGAACCGGAATGCGTCTGGCTATCCTGTCCTTCGAGATTCTTGGCCAATCCAAAGTCGCTGATCTTCGGCGTTCCATTCGCCGCAAGAAGGATGTTTGCCGGCTTGAGATCGCGATGAATGATGCCGCGCAAGTGGGCGACATGGATCGCATGAGCGAGTTGTTGCACGAGCCGGGCGGCGTCGCGCGGCGGCAGCGACTGGCCCGCGAGCTTTTCATCGAGCGCCCCGCCCTCGACGAATTCAAGCGCCAGGTAGGGACAATTGTCGTGAACGCCGTCGTCGTAGACCTGAACGATATTTGGATGCTACAGGCTGGCAACGGACTGGGCCTCGATCTGGAAGCGAACGAGTTGTTGCGTCCCCGCATGCGCCCCGGCCAGGACCATCTTCAGGGCGACGAGACGATTGAGCCGCAGATGGCGGGCCTTGTAGACGACCCCCATGCCGCCGCGTCCCAGCTCACCGAGCAGTTCGTACCCAGGGACGTTTGGCAGAGTACCCAGGGAAGCATCGGGAGCGAGACCCTCGGCCGAACTCCCATTCTCGATGCTCCCGTGGTGAATGGTATCCGGAACGGGCGGCGGGCCGTTTGAGAAGAAAGCCGGCAAATTCAGCGTATCGGGGATCGCGGAGGGTGTGGATTCGCGTTCGAGCCGCTCGCGCAAATCGGGCAGCAATTCCGGGCAATCGTGGCAGAGGGCTTCGAGGTGTACGGTCTCGCCGCGATGCCGCATCGCTTCGCGGCGCGCCAGCAAGACATCCAGACGCGGATCGTCGGACATAAGGAGCGTCTCTCCTCACTTTGCGTGCGAGCATTCCGCGCTCGGAAAGACCCATCACCCTCCCGCGAGCATCTCGAGCTGATCGAGTTGATCGCGGTGTCCCAGGACGATAAGCGTGTCGCCGCCTTGCAGCACGAAGTCCCCCGGAGGATTGTAGACCATCTGCCCCGAAACGCGCTTGACCGCCACAATGAAGATGCCGTGCTTCTTGTGCAACAGGCTGCTGCTGATCGTCGATCCCTCCAGGGCGCTCTTTGCCACGACCATCACCTCTTCCATCTGCAACTCCGGTTGCTCCGAGCGAGTGGCCAGGTCGATGAAGTCCATGACGGTCGGCCGCAGCACCGCCTGGGCCACGCGCGAACCGCCGATGGCGTAGGGGGATACGACCCGATCAGCGCCGGCCCGGAGCATCTTCTGTTCCGTGTGCTCCTCCTCACAGCGGGCCACGATGTAAAGGTCCTCTTTCAACAACCGGGCGCTCATCACGATGAACAGGTTCTCCGCGTCGGAGCCGAGGACTGTCACGAGCGCTCGCGCCCGTTCGACGCCGGCTCGACGCAACATCTCGTCCGAGGCAGCGTCGCCCTGCAAGGCGATGCCGTTGGTCAGATTGAAGCCCTCCAGCAGGTGCTGATTCCGCTCCAGGACGACGAACGGCAGCCCCTGCGCGGCGAACTCGCGGCAGACTCGCTGTCCCATCCGCCCGAAGCCGCACACGATGAAGTGGCCCTTCAGTTCCGAAAGACTTCGTTCCATTCGGCGTCTCTCCAGTACCCCTTGCATTTCGCCGCTGACGATGGTGCGGATCATCTCGCCCGCCGCCCAGAAGAGGGTGAACACCCCTCCCAGCAACAGGACCATCGTGAAGACCCGGCCTCCCGGCGACAGGGGGCTGGGATACTCACCATAGCCGACCGTCGTCAGGGTGATTACGGTCATGTACAGGGCGTCGAGGAAGTTGGTCCTGTCGCCCTCGATAATCATGTACCCGGCGGTCCCCAGGACGATCAGCACGGCCGGGACGAGAGCGATGGCCAGGTAGCGCTTGAAGAGGCCGACGTGAGATCGCCCCTCCACCAACGAGCCGAGCATCACGGCAATTCCGGGCCGCCTGATGCTATTTTTCTTGACTCGGTGGTGCCTGTGGTGGGCCATCTTGTGTCATCCGGCGGAGCAGCAGCTCACGAGCCTCGGACAGGACCTCGGCCAGGCGTTCGCGCCGGACACCCTCCGCGCAAGGAGCGCGATTCAGGATCCAGTCGAGCTGGCGATCGATCTCTTGGAGTAGTGACTGTATCACAGCCTTCTCGGGGCGGAAAGGGCGTCCGCGCACCTCGACGTAAACGGGAGACGTCTGGGCGAAGATCACTTGCCCGTCCGCGAGCCGTTCGCCGCTCGTACAGCGAGCCGTCACCCATGCCGATTGTTCCGCCTCCCACTCGGTTTCGATGAC
>JBBRIK010000047.1:0-11892 GCA_038221045.1 Gemmatales bacterium | reverse complement strand
ACATCGAGTACACGCCGCAGGGGCAGAAGGTCTCGGCACGCTTCGCCAATGGCGTCATTCGCGTTCGCAAACGCTTTACCTACGAACAGGTGATGGCGATCCTGGAGAACGAGGAAAACGGCACGAAGAACGACGACTGCGAGCCGGAGATTCTGGCGCTATTGCTGCGGATGAAGGAACTGGCCCTGATGCTGCTGGCCCGGCGGCGCAAGGCAGGGGCGCTCGAACTGGACATGCCGGAGGTCGATCTCGAATACGATGGGCAGGGGCGGGTGTCGGGAGCGCACTTCGCGAAACACGATCTGAGCCATCAGATTATCGAGGAGTGCATGCTGGCCGCCAACGAGGCGGTCGCCCAGCATTTGACGAGCCTCGACGTCGCCTTTCTGCGGCGCATGCATCCGCCGCCGGAGCCGAACAAGTTGGAAGCGTTCGCCGACTTTGCGCGCAGTCTGGGCTACAAGGTCGATCTGAGCCGCGACCGCTTCGGCCTGCAGAGCGTCCTCGCGAAATCGCACGACAAGCCCGACGTCTATGCCGTCCACTATGCGTTGCTGCGGTCGCTGAAGCAGGCGGTATACAGTCCCAATACCGAGGGGCATTACGCGCTGGCCATCAAGGACTATTGCCACTTCACCTCGCCGATTCGGCGCTATCCCGACCTGACGGTGCATCGGCTGTTGCAGCAGTATTTCGAGCGCGGCAAGGTGGGTACCGATCCCACGGAACTGGCGGCCCTTGGCGAGCATTGCAGCAAGATGGAGCGGCGCGCCGATGTGGCCGAGCGCGAGTTGATCAAGCTCAAGTTGCTGACCTACATGAGCGAGCGCATCGGTCAGGAACTGGAGGTCATCATCAGCGGTGTCGCGGATTACGGGTTCTTCGCGCAGGCGGCGACGCTGCCGGTCGAGGGGCTGGTCCACATCAGCACACTGACGGACGATTACTACTACTATGAAGAACAGACCCACAGTTTGATCGGACGGCGCACGAACCGGCGCTATCGGCTGGGCGATCGTGTGCGGGCAGTCGTCGTCCGCGTCGATCTGCAACGGCGTCAGCTCGATTTCCGCGTGGTTCCGCCGAAGAAGAAGAGCAAACGAGACAGCGGGGAACATGGTTAGCCGCGACGCGAAGTCTTCGGAGCGGAGCACGTCCTTCGTCATCGCGCCACGCGCTCCGCTCCGAAGACTCCGCGTCGCGGCTAACCAGGAACGAGGAGGGAAGTCATCCATGCCCATTACCTCGGTCATTGACCTCGTCGAAGAGGTGTTGCGCTTGCAGGTGCTGACGGGACCACAGAAGACGGAGTTGCAGACCGAACTGGCGCCGCGATTGGCCGAGCCACGCGCCCTCGCCGGCGAGATGATCAAACGCGGCTGGCTGACTCCCTACCAGATCAATCACATCATCCCCGGCAAGAGCAACGAACTGGTTCTCGGCCCGTACGTCCTCATGGAACGCATCGGCGAGGGCGGCATGGGCCAGGTCTTCAAGGCGCTGCACACCGTCCTGCGCCGCATCGACGCCATCAAGGTGATGCGCACCTCTGGGCATCGCCCCGGCGACAGTTTACCACGCTTCCTCCTCGAAGCGATCGCCGGCGGCAAGGTCGATCACAAGAACCTCGTCGCCGTTCGGACCGCCGACCGGGTCGGCGAGTGCGTCTACCTGGCGATGGAGCATATCGACGGGACCGATCTCGGCCGGCTCGTCCAGGGCATGCCGAAGGGTTTGCCGATCGTTCAGGCGTGCGACTACATGCGCCAGTCTGCCCTCGGTCTCGAGCACGCGCACCAGAAGGGCCTGGTCCATCGCGACGTCAAGCCGTCGAACTTGATGGTTACGCGCGAGGGCGTGGTCAAGGTGCTCGATCTCGGCCTGGCCCGCGTGCAGGAGGCCGACCAGCTCAACACCCGGCTGACCCGGCCCGACGCGGTCATGGGGACGCCGGATTACATGTCGCCGGAACAGATCAACAGCTCGTCCGACGCCGATGCCCGCTCCGACATCTACTCGCTCGGCTGTACCTTCTATCACCTGTTGACCGGCCAGCCTCCCTATGCGGGCGGCTCGATAATGGACAAGCTGCGCAAGCACTGCGACAACGAGCCGGCCCCCATGCGGAAGCAGAGGCCCGAGATATCCGAGGGGCTGGAAGCGGTCGTCCGCCGCATGATGGCGCGCGACCCGGCCCGTCGCTACCAGACGGCCGGCGAGGTCATCCGCGCGCTCGGGCCGTTCTGCGAAGTGCCGATGGCCGTCTCGCTGGACCAACCCATGCCGGCGTCCCTCCCGTTCGTTGACACTCCAGCCAGCCAGGGGAAAGTGCCAACGGAGCAACACGCGGAGACTCTCCCCAGCCTGGGGTTGGTCCCGGTGACGCCAGCCTGCGCGACAGCCGTGCAGCCGAAGCCGAAACGCATACCCTCGGGAACGCTCCTCGTCATCGGAGCACCCATCGGAATCTTGGTGCTTTGTTACCTCATCATGTTTCCGTTTGGGAGCCTGTTTGAGAAGAAGCCGCCGGTTGACGAGTTCGACTCGAAAGTACGCGAGGCATCGAAGCCGACCCTGGTGGTCGATCCCAGCGGCGAGTAAAGACACTTCACGAGGCCATTAGCAAGGCCGAGCCGGGTACGCGCATCCGCATCAAGCCGGGCGTCTATCGCGAACACCTGTTGATCTTCAAGGCGGACTTGGAGTTGGTCGGCGATGGTCCTGTCTCCGAGGTGGTCCTCGAAGGGCGAACCTCGGAATGCCTCGTGGCGATGGGGGACAATCTCATCGTCAAGGGATTGACCATCCGCGGTCGAACCGGGCTGGAGAACTCTCATTTCGCCGTGCAAGTGACCTCGGGACACCTGCTCCTGGACGATTGCACCCTCAGTAGCGATTCGCTCCCCAGCCTCTGCATCCAGGGCGTCCCCGGCCTGCGAGCGACCGTTCGCCGGTGCAGGATCGAGGGACCGAGCGGCGGCGTACTGGTTCGGGGACAGGCGGAGGCGCTGCTGGAGGATTGCGTCCTGCGAAACAAGACGGAGGCGGGGCTGAAGCTACAGGAAGAAGCCATCGTCATCTGTCGCGGCGGCGTCATCCGCGATAGCGACCAGTGCGGCGCGGTCTCGACCGGGACCTCGCGGTTGACCCTGGAAAAGGTCGAGGTGACGAACACCGACAAGGGGGGAGTGGTCGTCGTGAAACAGGGCAAGGTCGTCCTCAAGGAGTGTCGCATTCACGACAATCGCTCGGTCGGAGTGCTGCTCGACACGAGCAGCAGCGCGCTGCTGGAAGACTGCGACATCCACGGCAACGCCAAGACGGGTGTGCAGATCTCGAACGGCAGTCACCCGACGCTGCGAAAGTGCGGCTTTCACGACGGTACCGTCGGCTTGCTCTGCGACAAGAACGGGCTGGGACTCATCGAGGAATGCACATTTACCGGCCATCAGGTCCACGAGGTGTTGATTCTCGAGGGCGGCAATCCCACCTTGAAGAAGTGTCCGATCAAGTCCGGCAAGGGAGGGGGCGTAACGTCGAGGCAGAACGGCGCCGGCCAGTTGGTAGATTGCGAAATAACCGGACACAAGGAGGCGTGCGTCAAGATATCGAAGGGAGCGAAGCTGACGCTGATCGGCTGCACGATCAAGGAGGGCAAGGAGACCGGCATCAGCATCTGGGACAAGGGACATGGAGTGGTGGAGCGCTGCAAGATCTTCGGCAACGTCCAGCACGGCATCTCGACCGGGACCGATGGCAAGGTGACGGTGCGCGGCGGCGAGATCACGAAGAACGGCTTCAACGGCATTGGAGTTCAGGACGAGGCCGAGGGCGACGTCGAGGGGTGCGACCTGCGCGGCAACGCCGACGGCGCGTTCAGCATTGGCCCGATGGCCAAGGTGATTCGCAAGAACAACAAAGAGTAAATTGCCAGTTGCCCGTTGCCCGTTGCCCGTTGTCAGTTGCCAGTTGTGAAAATGACAGAGCTGCTTGCGTTTCGCGATGCTTCTCCCTTTACTGACAACTGGCAACTGGCAACTGGCAAATAAGACTGGCAAATAAGACTGGCACCCAGGAAATGATCCGACGCTCCAAGGCCCGTGAAGTGGCCCTGCAACTTCTGTATCAGCACGACCTCAATCCCCATGTGCCGCGCAAGGCCGTCGAGGATTTCGTCGAGGAGCGCCTTTCCAGTGACACGCTGCGGGCATATTGCCTGACGCTGTTTGACGGCGCGCTCGTCCATCGGGAAGACATCGACCGCCGGCTGACGGAAGTGGCCAGGAACTGGAAACTGGCCCGCATGGCGGCCGTCGATCGCAATGTCCTTCGTCTCGGCACTTTCGAGTTGCTGCACGGAACGGAACCGGCGGCCGTCGTCCTCAACGAGTGGATCGAGTTAGCGCGGCGTTTCGGCGGCCTCGGCACTCCCGCCTTCGTCAACGGCCTTCTCGATCAGGTTCGCAAAGCCGCGCTGCCGGCCTCGTGACCATGCCCAGACAGCAACCCTTCACCGCTCTGTGCCAGCAACTCGCACGGCGTCCTCTCCTCGACCGGGCCGACCTGCATCTGCACACGACCTTCAGCGACGGCAATTACACCCCCGCCGAGGTGGTCAACCTCGCGCTTCGCTCCGGACTGTGCGCCATCGCCATCACCGATCACGATACCCTCGACGGCGTCCTCCCCGCTCGGACAGCGGCGATGAATACCGGCCTGGAAGTTATTTCCGCAGTGGAGATTACTGCGGAACACGACGGCCGGGAGTTGCACCTGCTCGGCTATTTCGTCTCTCTCGACGCCAGTCCTCTGACAATCGCCCTGGAGCGGTTGCGGTATTCTCGGCGCGATCGTTTCAAGGAAATGGTGGATCGATTGCGAGGCCAGGGTGTCGCTCTGGAGCCGGACGAACTGCCGGACGAGGAAGCGCATCATGTGCTGGGCCGCCGGCATCTCGCGGAATTGCTGGTGCGGCTCGGGCGAGTCGGTAGCGTGCGCGAGGCTTTCCAGCGCTATCTGCACGATGGCGGCAGGGCGGATGTGCCGAAACAACGCTTGCCCATCGAGGAGGCGCTGGCGTGCGTTCGAGAAGCGGGAGGCGTGTCGTCCTGGGCGCATCCACCGGCAAACGTCGAGGCGGTTAATCTCGCTCCTCTCGCGGCAATGGGGCTGACGGCTATCGAGGCGGTGTATCCCAGCTATCGCGCGAGTTGGGTCAAGCGCTTGCGAGCGCTTGCCGAGTCGCTGGGCTTGCTGATTACGGGCGGCAGCGATTGCCACGGCGATGGCCGAACCGGACGTGACGTGGGGGCCTGCACGATCAGCAAAGCAGAGCTGGAAACGCTCCGTGAGCGAGCGAATCTCTCTACCTTTTCATCAACGTCTCGGGGTTCCTGTCTTCATCCTCTTTGAACACCTATCATTCCTGTCCATCTAAATGCAGTAGCAGCAGCAAAGAGAACGGCCAAATTGTTACTTGTCGTCGATGAAAGAGCGCAACAGAGTTTGGATTCACACGTTGAGAAGAACTCGTTTGTGTGGAAAACCTGTTGCTCGACTGTCACCTTCGTGTTGGCGAGGGCGCATAACGCCGGTCATCGACGCTGAAGCGGCGGAATGAGCGGATTGGCGCGTCGCCTGATGACGGCCCTTCGACTGGCTATCGCCAGGTTTTCCACAACCTTGCGGAGGGTTCCGTTCCCTCGTTCCCACGCTCTGCGTGGGAACGGCTTCTTCGACGCTCTGCGTCGTCTTCCGCACAGTGACGACGCAGAGGGTCGAAGAGCACGTTCCCACGCAGAGCGTGGGAACGAGGAGGTTCACGACTGTGTGAAGGGTTCACAGCGGGCGGTTCCCTTGACCACGGGGGAACGTCTGGGATAATCAACTCAGTGCGAGTCGTCTTCCCGCCGGAGAGGTTCATGCCGCGGTTGTTGCGTTGTCCTCAGGGTCACGAATGGGAACCGATCGCTGGCGATCCGACAAAGAACGGCGCAGGCATTTGCCCCATCTGCGGCCAGACCGAGCAAACGCTGACCTCTCCCTTCACGCCGCGTCCGGTGGAGAATGAGGAGCGACCGCCGGAACTGGAAACGTACGAAATCCTCGAACAAATCGGCTCCGGCGGCATGGGCATCGTCTACAAGGCCCGCCATCGCGAACGCAATCGCATCGTCGCTCTCAAGATCATTCGCAAGGATCGGCTGTCGCATCCCGAAGCCGTGGCGCGCTTTCGCCGGGAGGCCGTGGCGGCCGGCCGGCTGTCGCATCCCAATATCGTCCTGCTGTTCGACTCCGACGCGGAAGGCGACGTTCACTACCTGGCCATGGAGTTCGTTGACGGCGTCACCCTGCAACAGTTCGTCGATGACAGGGGGCCGTTGCCGATCGAGGAGGCGCACGACTTCCTGCGTCAAGCCGCGCTCGGGCTTCAGCACGCTCACGAGCAGAAACTGATCCATCGCGACATCAAGCCGTCGAACCTGATGGTGTCGGGGAAAGTACTCAAGATCCTCGACATGGGCGTCGCCCGGCTGCACCAGTTGCAGAACATGCCTGAGGAGACGATCATCACACTGACGCAGCATGGGACCGTCCTCGGCACGCCGGACTTCATCGCTCCCGAACAACTCGAAAACCCGCACGCGGCCGACATCCGGGCCGACCTCTACAGTCTCGGCTGCACGGCCTACTTCGTCCTCAGCGGCAAGCTCCCTTTTCCTGGCGGGACGCTCATTCAGAAGCTCGACCGCCAGCGCTGGGAGGTGCCGCCCTCGGTCGAACAGTTGCGGCCCGAAATCCCCGCCGTCCTGGGAGCGGTCGTGCGCCGGCTGATGGCCAAGGCCCCAGGCGAACGCTTTCAGACGCCCGCCGAAGTCGCGGACGCCCTGGAGGAACTGACCCGCACCGGCCACATTGCCGCGCTCACTCCCCAGGCGCCGCTGTCGCCGGCGGCCCGGCTGATCGGCCATCGCGATGCCGTCGCCGCGCTCTGTTTTCTCGCGGACGGCAAGCACCTTGTCTCGGGAGGCCGGGACCGCAGTCTGCGTGTGTGGGCACTTGCGGACGGCAGTGAGGTGCGCCGTCAGGAGATGCCGCGCGAGGTGACGGCGCTTGCCGCGAGGCCGCAGGGGACGGCGCTTCTGGTCGCTTGCGGAGTGACGCTCCGCTTGCTCGATGCGTTGACGGGAGAGGAGCTACAGCGTCTGAGCGGGCATCTCGACGCCGTTCGCACCCTGGCCTTCTCGGGCGATGGCAAGTGGCTCGCCTCAGGCAGCGACGACAAGACCGTGCGCCTGTGGGATGGACAGACGGGCCGGCCAGTGCAGCGTCTGGTCCGCCACACCGACGCGGTGACGGGGACGGCCTTCGCGCCGGATGGACGGGCGCTGCTGTCGGCGGGACGCGATCAACTGCTCGTCGAGTGGGAGGTTCCCGGCGGGCGTTTGGGGCGCGAGTTCGCCGTGCCGCGCGGCGGTGTCACGGGCGTGGTTTATTGTCCGGATGGGCTGCATCTGGTCTCGGCTCACTTCGACACGACGTTGCGGCTCTGGGATCGCGAGACGGGCCGGGAGATGCGGCGTTTGCAAGGGCATCGTCAGATGGTGACGGCGGTGGCCTGTTCGAGCGGCGGCGTCCTTGGCTCCGTCGGCAACGACCGCGTCCTGCGCCTGTGGGACCTGGCGAGTGGCACGCAGAGCGCGCACGGTGAGGGCCACGAGGCCGCGATCCAGTGTGTCGCGATCGCGCCGGATGGCCGCACCCTGGCGACCGGCGGGGCCGATGGAGTCATCTGTCTGTGGAAGCTGTAATCGCCTGCGGCTCGCGAAAGGAATCCTCGATGTCGCGCATCCTCACGTCCGATCCTCTGGCGGCCCAGCGCCGTTTGAAGGGACGCACCCGCCGCATTCTGACCGAGTTGACGCGCCTCTATCCCGACGCCCGCTGCGCCCTCGACTACGCCAATCCCTTGCAACTGCTGGTGGCCACGATTCTGTCGGCACAGTGTACCGACAAGATGGTCAATCAGGTGACGCCGGCCCTGTTCGCTCGCTATGCCGATGCGCGGGCGTTCGCGGAGGCTGACGTCAAGGAGTTGCAGAAGCTGATTCAGCGGACCGGCTTCTTTCGCAACAAGGCCAAGAACATCATCGCCTGCTGCAAGAGCCTCGTGGCCGACCATGAAGGGCAAGTGCCGAAGACGATGGAAGAGCTGACGCCGTTGGCGGGCATTGGCCGCAAGACCGCGAACGTCATTCTCGGCAACGCCTTCGACGTGCCGGGGATTCCCGTCGATACGCACGTCGGCCGGCTCAGTCAGCGCATGGCATTGACGCTCGCCGCCGACCCGGTGAAGATCGAGCGCGATCTGAATATGCTGGTGCCGAAGAAGAATTGGACGATGTTCGGCCATCGCATGATTTATCATGGCAGGCAAGTCTGTCACGCAAGGACGCCGTTATGTGGGGCGTGTACGCTGGCGAGATTGTGTCCGAAGATCGGGGTGATTCAGAAGCCCGCCGGGTAGAACGAATGTGAGGCCCCTCTTGCCGCTTGCGGCTTAGCAGGGAGGCCGCTAATCCGCAAGCGGCGGAAAAGGTTACGAGGATGTCCTCCATGCATCGTTATCATTGTCTCGTTCCTTTGCTCACTCTCGTCGTTGCCTCTCGGGCCGATGAGGCGCGCGATCTCCTGCGCGATCTCAAGACGAGTCCCGCCGAGGCGCGCAAGGCATGGGACAGGCTCGTCGCAGCTGGTCCCGCCGTGTTGCCGCGACTGCTCGAATCGATGGATACTCCCGACGTCGCTCGCGCCAACTGGCTGCGTACCGCCTTCGATCGCATCGTCGAGAACGGCGGCAAGGACGTCGATGCGGACGCTCTGCTCAAGTTCGCGTCCGAGCGCAAACGCCAGGGGCGCGCCCGCCGGCTCGCGCTCGATACGGCCGAGAGCCTCCGCACCGGCAGCCGTGATAAGCTGCTGCGCGACGCCCTCGACGACCCGGAGTTCGGCTTCGACGCGATCGAATTGGCCTTCGCGGACCTCGCCAAGAAGGATGTCCCACCCACTCAACTCATCCCGCAATATCGCCGGCTCTTCGAGGCGGCGTGCGATCTCGACCAGGCGCGGCGCGTGCAGACGAAACTGAAAATGCTTGGCGTCGATGTCAGCGTCGCGGACCATCTCGGCTTTCTGCGACAGTGGTATGTCATCGGCCCTTTCGACGCCAGGGGGATGAAAGGTTTCACGACGGAATACCCTCCCGAGAAGAAGATCGATCTGCAAGCGACGCTCGAAGGCAAGGGCGGCAAGAAGCTGACATGGAAGCGCCATGAAGTGAAGGAGACGACGACCGGACGGCATGTGGCCCTGGTCGATCTGCGCCCGCCGCTGGGAGACGCGGAGGACGCCGTCGCCTTCGCTTACACGACGATCAAGGTGGCGGCGGGCGGCGAGGTCGAATTCCGCGGCGCGGCCGACGATAACTTCACCGTCTGGGTCAACGGCAAGCGAGCGTTTGGCTTCGAGGAGTATCGCAACGGCGTCCGGCTCGACCGCCATCGCTTCAAGGTGCGTCTGGAGACCGGTGTCAACACGATCCTCGTCAAGGTCTGTCAGGACGCCAAGGACGCCACGAATACCGATCCGAACTGGGCGTTCCTGGTGCGGATCTGCGATGAGACAGGCAAGGGTGTCGCGTTCACTCCGGCGCTTCCGTGAGGAGATTCATCATGCGTATCGTGCTGGCCGTCAACCTCTGCCTGCTGCTCTCGACACCCGCTCGCGCCGACAACTGGCCCGCCTGGCGCGGCCCCTCCGGCGCTGGCGTCTCGCACGAGACGAAACTTCCTGTCACCTGGAGCGCGACCGAGAACGTGCGCTGGAAGACGCCGTTACAGGGGGCCGGCGTCAGCGCTCCCATCGTCTGGGGCGGGCGCGTCTTTCTCACCAGCAGCGATGGCCGGCTCAACGATCGTCTCCATCTGTCCTGCTTCGATGCCGCGACGGGTAAGCGATCGTGGAGCGTTCGCTTCTTCGGGTCGGCTGCGCCGGAGGGGCTGTTCCCTCCCGGCGGCATGGCGGTGCCGACGCCGGCGACCGACGGCAAGCGCGTCTTCGCCCTGTTCGGGACGGGCGATCTCGTGTGCGTCGATTTCGAGGGCAAGCCGGTGTGGATTCGCTCGCTGGCTCAGGAATATGGCCCCTTCCGCAATCGCTGGGGCATGGCCGCTTCGCCGATCCTTCTTGGCGACAACCTCATCGTTCAGGTCGATCACTTCGGCGAGTCCTATCTGCTCGCCGTCGATGCCGTCACCGGCAAGACACGCTGGCGGACGAAGCGCGACGCGACCGTCAACTGGACCAGTCCTCTCGTCGTCAAGGTGTCGGATCAGCCGCGTATCATTGTGTCGGGAACGAACACACTGCGAGCTTACGACGCGGAGACGGGCAAGGAACTGTGGAAGCGCGAGGGCATGCACACGCAATGCATTCCGACGCCGGTTGAAAGCGATGGCCGGCTGTACACCCTTGGCGGCAAGGACCATTACGCGCTCTGCCTGACGATGACGGGAGAGGAGCTCTGGAAGGTTCGCAGTCCGGGCGCTCACATTCCGTCGCCGCTCGTTGCCGGCAAACGCTTCTACTATGCGGAAGATGGCGGCTGGGGAGTGTCCCTGAACGTCGAGAACGGCAAGCGCGTCTGGCGCGAGCGTCTCGGCAGCAAGCAGCAGGCGTCGCCGGTCGCGGGCGATGGCAAGCTGTATTTCACAGGTGAAACCGGCATCATCACGGTCGTCAAGATGGACGATGCGTTCGAGGAACTGGCGCGGAACGATATCGGCGAGAATGTGGTCGCTTCTCCCGCCATTGCCGAGGGCCGGCTCTTCCTGCGCGGCGACAAGCATCTGTTCTGTATCGGCGCGAAATAGGGTTGAGAGGTCCGGCACGGTCGCCCGGCCCTGAAGGACCGGGCTATGTGCAGAAGCCCCCTGAAGGGGGCTGAGAGACGTCCGGATGCCCATCCGGAGCGACGACCGCCGCAAGGCCATTGGCACAACGCTGCTGCCCGTGGAGTAGGTCAGCCCCCTTCAGGGGGCTCCCGCACATAGCCCGGTCCTTCAGGGCCGGGCGTCAGCGTCCCGTTCGCTGCCACGCCGACCGCGGAATCGCAGTTCCGTTCTTCTTCGGATTGGGCGACGCCGGCGCGATTCCCTTCTCTGTTCCCACGGCTCCGATCCTCGCCTCGACCTGGTCGATAATCTCGCGCAGCACCCGCGCCGAATTCTGGATGCCGAGTCGCTCCTTCGCCGTCAGCGCCAGTTCGATCTGCTGCCGCGCTCCACCGCAGCCGACGACCGTCGGCACCGACAGACAGACGTCGCGAACATCGTACAAACCCTGTTGCAGCGTCGAGACAGGCAGCACTTTCCGCTCGTCCAGCAGCAGCGAATGCACCACTTCGCGGATAGACAGACCGACGGCGAATCCCGAGCCGCCCTTGAGTTTGATGATCGTCGCGCCCGCCGTCTTCGTCTCCTCAAACGCGAGTTTGCGGACGTTCTCATCGCAGCCCGGCCATTGCTCCAACGGCAATCCGGCGATGGTCGCGCTCGACCAGATCGGCACCATGCTGTCGCCGTGTTCGCCCAGGATCATGGCGTTGACCTGCGTCGGCGGCGCTTCCAATCGCCGCGCGAGATAGCCGCGAAAACGAGTGGTGTCGAGCTGCGTTCCCAAACCGATGACGTGCTGCCAGGACAGCCCCGAGCACTGCACCGCGAGATAAGTCAGCACGTCAACCGGATTGCTCACAACGACGAGATACGACGACTCTTTCAGCCCCGCGCTCTTGATCTGTTCGAGCAGGTTGAGGAAGAGATCGACGTTGCG
>JBBRIK010000046.1:0-11901 GCA_038221045.1 Gemmatales bacterium | reverse complement strand
CGTCACCAGCGACGAGGCCGACCACCGGATGCCGCCCAAGGGAGACCGGCTGACGCCGAAGCAGGTCGCGGTACTCCGGGCGTGGATCGATCAGGGGATGCCGTGGGAGCCGGGATTCAGTTTCAAGGCGAATACCTATGTGCCGCCGCTGGAGCCGCGCCGCGTCGCGTTGCCCCCCGCCGTCGGGGGGCGCGACCACCCCATCGACCGCATCCTCGACGCCTACTACGCGAAGAACAAGGTCGAACCGCCCGAACCGATCGACGACCCCGCCTTCCTCCGCCGCGTCACCCTCGACCTGGTCGGCCAGTTGCCCACGCCCGCCGAGCAGGAAGCGTTCCTCGGCGACGCCGCGCGGGACAAACGGGCGGCGGTGGTGAGGCGACTCCTGGCCGACCCGCGCCCCTACGCCGAACACTGGCTCACCTTCTGGAACGACGCCCTGCGCAACGACTACGCCGGCACCGGCTACATCGACGGCGGCCGGAAGCAGATCAGCGCCTGGCTCTACCAGTCGCTCATCGACAACAAGCCCTACGACCGGTTCGCCCGCGAACTCATCAGCCCGACCGCGGACAGCGAGGGCTTCATCCGCGGCATCAAGTGGCGCGGCAACGTCAACGCCAGCCAGGTCGTCGAGTTGCAGTTCTCGCAGAACGTCTCGCAGGTGTTCTTCGGCATCAACATGAAGTGCGCCTCGTGTCACGATAGCTTCATCGACCGCTGGAAGCTGGAGGACGCTTACGCCCTCGCCGCCATCATCGCCGACCGGCCTCTCGAGATTCATCGCTGCGACAAGCCGACCGGCGCGAAAGCGAGCGCGCGGTTCGTCTTTCCTCAACTGGGCAACATCGACGCGACGCAGCCGAAGGCGAAGCGACTCGAACAACTGGCTCGACTCGTGACTCATCCCGACAATGGCCGATTCACGCGGACCATCGCCAACCGCATCTGGCAGCGGCTCATGGGGCACGGCATCGTCCATCCCGTCGATGTGATGGCGAATCGTCCCTGGAACGAAGACCTGCTCGACTACCTCGCCGTCTTCCTCGTCGATCAGCAGTACGACCTGAAGAAGCTGATCGAGCATATCGTCACCTCGCGGGCCTATCAATCGCGGCCGGTGCCGGTGAGGCAAGAGGTGTCTGCCGAGGAGTACGTCTTCCGTGGGCCGGAAGTGCGGCGCATGACGGCCGAGCAGTTCATGGACGCCGTGTGGATGCTGACGAAGACGGGACCGGCGAAGCCTGCCGCGCCGGTGCGCGTGCCGGAGTTCAGCGAGTCCGTGCCGGTCGAACGCCGTCGGGTGCGTGCCTCAATGGTGAATGCGGACGCTCTGATGCGCTCGCTCGGCCGGCCCAATCGCGAGCAGGTGGTCACGACGCGGCCCGACCTGCTGACGACGCTGCAAGCCCTCGACCTGTCGAACGGACAGATCCTGACCGACACGCTGGCGCGCGGCGCGGCCAACCTGCTCAAGGAGAAGCCGAAAGCGTCGTCCGAGCAGCGCATTGAGGACGTCTATCGGAGAGCGCTGGGCCGTGGCCCGACGAACGAGGAGATGACGGCGGCGCGTGAACTCCTGAGTGCGCCTATCCCGGCTGAGGGCCTTGCCGACCTGATGTGGGCCATCGTCATGCTGCCGGAATTTCAACTCCTTCGGTAAGTCTGCGCCAGGGGTTGCAGCCCGGTTGCGAACCATCGTAGCCGCAGGCGCCTCACTTGCTGGCTTTTAGGGCGTTCAACCTCGCAAGCAAGCCGCTTGCGGCCGAGTGGCTGGCGACGAACTCACGAAACAGGGATCTGGAGGAGTGAGGTCCTCGACTGGTCTCAGTATTTCAACATGCCCTTCCGGTGAAGACCGGAAGGGTTCTTTCGAGAGACGGACAGACACCATGATCGCGAAGTTTCCTCGCATCCGTGCAGCCGCGCTGGCGGCGGTCGCTTGCCTGCTGGCCCTGGCCTGCGTGACGCTGCTGACGGGCTTCTCCGCGGTGCCGGGCGACTGGCACCTCGTCCCGATTCCGGATACCTGGAAGAACCCTCCGGCCGGAAAGCTCGCCTCGCGCGATGGATTCTCCTGGTATCGCTGCCTGGTGAAGGTGCCCGCGTCGTGGGAGGGGAAGGACGTCGAGCTGTTTGTCGAGCCAGTCGATGACGCCCGCGCGGTTTACTTCAATGGCGTCCAGGTCGGCGCGGCCGGCACCTTTCCGCCACGCTATCACAGTGGACTCGGCGAGCCGTCGCGCCATCGCGTTCCGTCTAAGCACATCCGCTTCGGCGCTTACAATGTCGTCGCCGTGCGCGTCTACTACTACGACGGCCGCAGCAACTTCAGCGTCGCCGCCCCGGTCGTCCTCTGCGGCAAGGAAGCGGTCCGCCTCGAAGGCAACTGGCAGGCACGCCCCGGCGACGATTCGGCCTGGGCGAAGAACGTGGACAAAGCCGAGGAAGTCGCCGGAGCGGTGTACGACCTCGTCGATAAGGTGGACGACGTCGATCGCTATGTGCGCCGCCGCAAGGGCGACCATGATCCCTACTCACCTGCCGAGGCGCTGAAGCGCTTTCGCATCCCGGCCGACCTCCGCATCGAGTTGGCCGTGGGCGAGCCGGAAGTCTGCCAGCCGCTATCGCTCAGCTTCGACGAGCGCGGACGACTCTGGGTGATGCAATACTTGCAATACCCCGATCCCGCCGGCCTGAAGATGATTAGCCGCGATAAGCACCTCCGCACCGTCTACGACAAGGTCCCTCCGCCTCCTCCGAAGCACTTCCGGGGGGCCGACAAGATCACGATCCATGAAGCGCCCGACGCCAACGGCAAGTACACCAAGCACAAGACCTTCGTCGATGGCCTGAACATCGCCACCTCCTGCGCCAGGGGGCGCGGCGGGGTGTGGGTACTGAATCCGCCATACCTGCTCTTCTATCCTGATCGCGACAACGATGACGTCCCCGACGGCGATCCCGAGGTCCACCTGGAGGGCTTCGGCCTGGAGGACTCGCATTCCGTCGCCAACAGTCTGCACTGGGGCGCAGACGGCTGGCTCTACGGCGCGCAGGGCAGCACGGTCACCGGCCATGTCAAGCGGCCCGGCGACAAGGAAGCCGTTCATTCGATGGGACAGCTCGTCTGGCGTTATCATCCCGAGACGCGCCGCTACGAGATCTTCGCCGAGGGCGGCGGCAACGCCTTCGGTCTGGAGATCGACGCCAAGGGCCGCATCTATTCCGGCTTCAACGGCGGCGACACGCGTGGTTTCCACTATGTGCAAGGGGGGTACTATCAGAAGGGCTTCACCAAGCACGGCTCGCTGTCCAATCCCTACGCCTTCGGCTACTTCCCGGCGATGAAGCATCACAGCGTCCCACGCTTCACCCATACCTTCCTCCTCTATGAGAGCGATGCCCTTCCGGTCCCCTATCGCGGCAAACTGTTCGGCGTCGAGCCGCTGCAAGGACAGGTCGTCCTCAGCGAAGTGTCCCGCGATCGCTCGTCGTTCGGGACGCGCGACGTGTCGCGCCCGATCACGACGCCCGATCAGTGGTTCCGGCCCGTCGATATCACGTCGGGACCGGATGGCGCGATTTACGTCGCCGACATGTACGAGCAGCGCATCGACCATAGCAGCCACTACGCCGGCCGCATCGACCGCACCAATGGCCGGGTCTATCGGCTCAAGGCGAAGGACGCGGCTCCCCTCAAGCCGTTCAACTATGCCAAACTGTCCGGCCTGGAGTTGGTCGCCTTACTGGGTCATGCCGACAAGTGGCATCGACAGACGGCCCTGCGGCTGCTTGGCGATCGCAAGGACAAATCGCTCATCCCGTTATTGAGGGAGATGATCGCGAAGGAGACGGGACAACTCGCCCTGGAGGCACTGTGGGCTATCCACCTTTCGGGCGGATTGGCGGACGAGACCGCTCTGAAGACGCTCGACCACGCGGACCCCTTTGTGCGCCTGTGGACGGCCCGCCTCCTGTGCGATGAGAAGAAGGTGTCGCCGGACCTGGCTCGCAAGTTGGCCGATCGCGCCCGGCGCGAGGGCGACGTCGAGGCACGCAGCCAGTTCGCCTGTTCCGCTCGTCGTCTGCCCGCGAAGGACGCTCTCCCCATCGTCCGCGAACTGCTGGCCCACGATGAGGACGCCGCCGATATCCACGTCCCGTTGCTGCTGTGGTGGGCGGTCGAGTCGAAATGTGCGAGCGACGCCGACGCGGTCCTGGCGCTGTTCACCGACAAGGGGCTCTGGGAGAGGCCGATGGTGCGGCCCCTGACCGAGCGTCTGATGCGGCGCTTCGCCCAGGCTGGCAGCCGCAAGGAGCTGCTCGCCTGCGCCCGGCTGCTGGAACTGGCGCCCGGACAGGACCACGTCAAACGGCTGATGGCCGGGTTCGAGCAGGCGTTCCAGGGGCGATCGCTGACCGGACTGCCGATTGAACTGGTGAAGGTGATGACGCGCGTCGGCGGCGGTTCGCCGGCACTGCGCGTCCGCCAGGGCGATGAGAAAGCGATGGCCGAGGCCCTCAAGGTCATCGGCGACGAGAAGGCCAATCGCCAGCAGCGGCTCCAGTATGTGCAGGTCTTCGGGGAAGTGCGCCAGCCGGATAGCGTTGGCGTTCTGCTGGCCCTCGTCGAGAAGTCGCGCGACGATGGGCTGCGGCAGGCGGCGCTGACCTCCTTGCAGTCGTACGCCGACGCGAAGATCGCGACCGACGTGGTGCGGCTCTACGCCAAACTGCCGGAGGACGTTCGCAGCGTGGCCCAGACGCTCCTGGCCAGTCGGAAGGCATGGGCGCTCGAACTGCTTCGGGCGGTCGATGCGGGCAAGATCGATCGCGCTCTGGTTCCAGCCGTGGTGCTGCGCAAGATCCTGCTGCACGACGACAAGCCGCTGGCGGCGCTGGTGCGCAAGCACTGGGGCGACGTCCAGGGTTCGACGACGGAGGAGATGCGGCGGCGCATCGAGGAGCTGTCGAAGGTCATCCGGGGCGGCTCGGGCAACCCCTATGGCGGACGCAAGTTGTACGCGCTGAACTGCGGCAAGTGCCACACGCTCTTCGGCGAGGGCGGACAGGTCGGTCCTGACCTGACGTCGTACCAGCGCGGCGACCTCGATCGGCTGCTGGTGAACGTCGTCAATCCGAGTGCGGAGATCCGCGAAGGGTTCGAGGCCTATATCGTCGAAACGAAGAGTGGGCGCGTGGTGACGGGCTTCCTGGCCGACCAGGACAACCGCGTGGTCGTCGTGCGCGGCGTGGACGGACAGAGCCTGGTCATCTCACGCGATGAGATCGAAGACCTGCGCAAGAGCGATCGTTCGGTGATGCCGGAGGAAACCCTCAAGGGGTTGACCGACCAGCAGGTGCGCGACCTGTTCGCCTACTTGCGCAGTTCTCAGCCACTGCCTTGAGTCCATCGCTCAGACGTAGTTGTAGCCCGCGGGCGTGATGACCAGTTCCGGGATGACCACGCGCGGCGGCAGGCCGGCGATGAAGAGGATGGCCGCCGCCACGTCCTCCGCCTTGAGGATGCGCTGGCGATGCTCGTCGCTGACCTTCTGGGGACGGTTCTCCAGGATCGGCGTATCGACCTCGCCGGGATAGATGGTGCTAACGCGGATGCCGCTGTCCTTCTCCTCGGACGCCAGTCCCATCGCGAAGCCGCGCAGACCGAATTTCGCCGCGACGTAGGCGATGCCGCCCAGCGGCGAGGCGCGCTTGCCGGAAATCGAATTGACGTTGATGACGAGTCCCTTCTTCCGTTCGAGCATGTGCGGCAGAGCGGCTAGCACGCAGTGAAACGCGCCGTCCATGTTGGCCTGCACGAGCTTGCGCCAGCGCTCCGGCGTCATCTCGCGCATGGAGCGTTCCTTGGAATTCGCGCCGGCGTTGTTGACCAGAATGTCGAGCTGGCCGTGCGTCTGAATCACCTTATCGATAAGCGCTTGCACCTGATCCGCTTCGCCGACGTCGGCGGCCTGATGCAGGACGTTGCCGCCGAGCGATGCGGCAGCGCGGGCGAGCTTGGCGGCATCGCGGCCGGTGATGGCGACGCGCGCGCCTTGCTCCAGGAAGAGCTTCGCGGCGGCGAGGCCGATGCCGCTGCCGCCGCCGGTGATCAGGACCGATTGATTCTTGAGAGTGTTCATGGGAGGCCGTTTGACAGGATTGGCTCAGGCGAGGATGCCCTTGATGACGTTGCCGTGATCCGCTTCGAGACGCTTGCGCCCTGGGACTTCGAGCCGCCGCAAATCCAGCCCGAGGAGATGCAGGACCGTCGCGTGCAGATCGGTGACGTAATGGCCCGGCTCGATGGCGTGGAAGCCCAGCTCATCCGTCGCGCCATAGACATGGCCTCGCTTCAGGCCAGCGCCGGCGAGCCAGATCGTGAAACCGTGCGGATGATGGTCCCGCCCATCCTTGCCGCCGGAGCGCTGCTCCATGCCGGGCGTCCGTCCGAACTCGGTGCAGAAGACGACGACGACGTCGTCGAGCAGGCCGCGCCGCTTCAGGTCCTTGAGCAGTCCCGCGACCGGCTTGTCGATCACCTGACACTGCTTGGCGTGATTCTCGCGCAGTTTCTGATGCGAGTCCCACACGCCATAGGGCGACGGAAAGACCTGGATAAACCGAACGCCGCGCTCCGCCAGACGCCGGGCAGCCAACAGACGCTGACCCGCGAGGCGCGTCGTGGGATTGTCCAGACCATAGAGACGTTTCGTCTCGTCGGTCTCGCCGCGCTCGCCGTCGATGGCCTCGGGGACGGACGTCTGCATGCGAAAGGCCAACTCGTAGCTCTTGATGCGAGCGCGCAGGGCAGTGTCGTCGGGATGCCGTTCGGCCACGGCGCGATTCAACTGGCCGATCAGGTCGTACTCGTTCTTCTGCTCGTCGGCGAGTACGTCGGCGCTGCGGCGGGCATGTGGCAGTGGCTCGTCCTTCTCGACGTGAATCGTCACTCCATTGAACTTTTGGCCGAGGTAGGAGGCGCTGACCGAGGGCCGGGTGTCGGGGCGAGTCGGGCCGCCGAGGACGACGTACTGCGGCAGATTATCGTTGAGAGTGCCGAGCCCGTACTGGATCCAGGAGCCGACCGAAGGCTGTACTTCGTCGAGGCGATGCCGGCCGGTGTGAATCTGGTTCTCGGCCGCATGGTCGTTATCGGTTGTGTACATCGAGCGGACGAAGGCAATGTCATCGACGCAGGAGCCAATGTGCGGCAGCCAGTCGCAAACCTCAATGCCGGATTGCCCGTACTTCTTGAAGCCAACCTGAAGCGGATAGACGATCGGATACTTGTCGCGGACATTGATGGCGTCGGCGACGACGGAGCGCGAGCGCTTGTCGTGCAACGGCGACTTGAGCGGATCGCTGAAAGGCGTCTGGGTGAAGGTCTTGCCCGCGTACTTGTTCAGAGCGGGTTTGGGATCGAACGTCTCGATGTGGCTGTAGCCGCCCGAGAGAAAGATCCAGATGACCGATTTCGCCTGGGGGGTGTGATGCCCCTTGCCGTTCGGCGGACTCCAGACGGCGTCGCTGGCTTTGAGGAAGCCATCGCCCTGAAGCAGGGCGGCCAGGGCGACGCCATCGAGCAAAAACGAACGGCGGGAGGGAGGGGTCATGGTGGGAATCCAGCGGGGGACGATCTCCATTCACTGTATGCCATCGTGGCGCAGGTGTCTCTCTTGCCGCTTGCGGCTTTGCAGAAGACCGCGCAAGCGGCAAGAGAGACGCTCCTCCTACGGTTTGCTCACCGTCTGCGTGAAGCGGTAGATTCCTTGCCCCGCCGGCGAGGCGATCAGGTAATAGATCTCTCCCTTTTCGTCCTCGCCGAATGACATCACCGGATGACTGCGATCCTTGATCGGCCGATTCGCGACCACGCGCTTCTTCTCCTCGTCGTACTTCAATCCCCAGAGCCGTCCACTCACATAGTCGCCATAGACGTAGTGACCCTCCAGTTCCGGCAACGCCTTGCCGCGATAGACGTGGCCGCCCGTGAGCGACTTGCCGACGTCGTGATGGTATTCCCAGATCGGATCGATCAGGTCCTTCCTCACCCCCACTCCCTTGTCGCTGAACGGATGCAGACCCTCGCGCAGGCTCCAGCCGTAGTTGCCGCCCTTTTCGAGCAGATCGATCTCCTCGTAGAGGTTCTGGCCCACGTCGGCGGCCCAGAGCTGGTCCGTCTTGCGGTCGAACGACATGCGCCAGACGTTCCGCAACCCATAGCACCAGATCTCGGGTCGCACGCCCCGGCGATTGACGAAAGGATTGTCCCTGGGAATGGCGTAGTTCTTGCCCTCGTCCTTCTTGTTGACGTCGATGCGCAACACCTTGCCGAGGATCGAACCGAGGTTCTGAGCGTTGCCGAACGGATCATTCGCCAGCCCGCCGTCGCCGAGCGCGACGTACAGATAGCCGTCCGGCCCGAAACAGATCGTCCCCCCGTCGTGGTTCCAGAACGGCCGCTTGATCCGCAGCAGCTCCTCTTCTGACGCCGGGTCGGCCTTGTCGGGATCGTCCTTGCTGACCTTGAAACGTGACAGGATGTTCTCGAATTTCTTCTTCTTGTCGGTGTAGAAGACGAAGAATTCGCCATTCTTCTTGTAGGCGGGATGGAAGGTCAATCCGAGCAAGCCCTGCTCGTTCTCGTTGTCGCTGTAGAAGACCTTCGACTCGATGTCGAGAAAGACTTTCGTCGTTTTCGCCTTCTGCTCGCCGGCAAAGGAGTGAATGACGCCCTGCTGCGTGGCAAGGAAGACGCGGTTGCTGCCGTCGCCGGCATGAGTCAGGACGATGGGACGAAGCGGCTTCTGCTTGCCCGCGTCATCGACCGGCATCCAGCCTGTGAACTTCAGATCGGGAAACGCCAGTTCGGGTTCCAGGGGCAAAGGCCTGTCGTCGATCGCCGCTCCGGGGACCTGCGTCGAGAGGACGGTCAGCGTGCCGGCCTTCATATCGGGAACGAGAAGGTGCCTGCCGTCGGGAGCGAGGCAGATGTCGGCGGCTGACTGGAAGCCCTCGGCCAGGAGGATCGGCTTGTCTCCCGGACGTGGGATGACGAAGACGTTGCCGTTCTTCCAGTCGCTGACGTAGAGCCGGCCGAACTTGTCCCAGGCGAGACCATCGCCAGCGCCGAAACCTTCCGCCAGTTTCTCCGTCGAGCCATCCGCGAGCTTGATGCGGTGCAACTCGCCCGAGAAGGCATCGACGAAAAGCAGGAACGATTCGCCATCCATGAGCAGGCCATTGGGCGCCTTGACGGCCGGCGACTTCTTGCCGTCGATCAGCAGAGTGACTTTGCCGCGAAGGTCGATGCGGTAGATGGCCCCTTCCTTGCCTTCGAGGTCGCCGGTATCGCTGACGTACAGGGCGATCTTGGTCGGATCCTGATTGGGAACGATCTCGATGTCGTTGAGAAAGCGTGGCGTATGCGGGAACGCCTTGGCGTCGGCGAAGACGGTCGCCTTGCCGTCCTTGCCGATGCGCCAGACGCGCGTCTTGTCGGTGACGAACAGCCATTGCTGAAAGGCGACGATGCCCTTGGGATCGTCGAGTCCCGTCGCGAAGGGCGTGGCCTTGCCGTCCTTGATGACGACGATGGAGCCGTCGCCGTCCTTGCCGAACTCGCCGATGCAACTGACGTAGACTCGGCCATCGGTGCCGACGCAGGCGGATTCCGGCGTCTTCAGGCCGGTGACGAGCGGTTTCGGCAACTCGGCCCCGGCGATGGAGGCGAGGCCGGCGAGGACGAACAGACTGAGGAATCGATTCACGATGATGGCTCCCTAGATTAGCACCGAAGGCAATACGTTCTTGCCGCTTGCGGCTTAGCAACAAACCGCTAAGCCGCAAGCGGCAAGACATTCCTTCCGTCACGCTATGGGACGAACGCCGAGGGGCCAAGAGAGGGTTTTCGATGCCGCGCTTCGTCGTCCTCGAACACGATTGGCCGCGACTGCACTGGGACCTGATGCTCGAACACGACGGCATCCTTCGCACCTGGCGTTTGGCGGCGCCGCCGGAGGCGAATGCCACAATCGACGCCGAGGCGTCCTTCGATCATCGACTGATCTATCTCGACTATGAAGGTCCAGTGAGCGGCAATCGCGGGACGGTGCGGCGGTGGGACGCCGGGACGTATCGCGTCGAAGAAGAGATGGCCGAACGGCTGTGTCTGTGGTTCGAGGGACAGCGATTGCGAGGACGGGCGATTCTGGAGAGAGGGCAGTTCCGGCGTTCGCGATCAGCGGTTGTGGAGAACGAACCAGGCGGCAGCGGCGCCCGCTCCGGCGATGGTTCCCAGGAGCAACCCCCAGACGAACCGCTTCCAGCGCCGTGAGCGCCGACGGCTCGACAGCGGCACTACCAGGTTGCTATCCGAGAGCGGCGTCACATCGGAGGCGGGAGACGCCGTGCCCAGGAGCGCTTTCGCGGCAAGCAGCATCGGATCGGACTCGTCGTCCAGCGCGGCCGGCGTGGCCAACTCGGCCTGTGGGTCCAGGGTCTGGCGTGCCGGCTCCCAGGGTGTCGGGCCACTGACGGAATACGGCTCCAGTTCTTGCACGAGTTCGGCGGGCGTCTGGTAGCGATCCTCCGGCTTTTTGGACATCAGTTTGCGGACGATGGCGACAATCTCCGGCGGCGTATCCGGCCGGAGAGCCTCGACGGGAGTCGGCTGCTCCGTGCTGTGCCGGATCAGCTTCTCCATCGACGTTCCGGCCGGGAACGGTACCTGTCCGCTCAGCAGATAGTAGAACGTGCAGCCGAGTGAGTAGAGATCGCTGCGGATGTCGGTTCGATGCAGGTTGCGCGCCTGCTCCGGCGACAGGAAGTCCGGCGTCCCCATCACGGTGTTGGGCTTGGTCATGATCGTCCCCACCGGGTAGGCGTCCGCAGGAGGATCAATGAGCTTGGCCAGCCCGAAATCGCTGATCTTGACCAGCCCGGGAGAGCCATCCGAAGCTCGGCCCTGAACGAGGATGTTCGCCGGCTTGACGTCGCGATGCACCATGCCGAGGACATGAGCGCACTGCAAACCCTGGGCGGCCTGGCGGATGAAGTCGCACGCCTGACCGATCGACAGCGGCCCGCGCGCCTTGACCAGTTGATCGAGGTTCGGCCCATCGACGTACTCGAGGACGAGGTAGTAGCGGTTGCCGACCTTGTTGGCGTCGTAAGCGGTGACGATGTTCGGATGGACGAGTTGAGCGACGGCGCGGACCTCGCGCAGAAACATTTCCTGAGCGCGCTCGCTTTCCGTCAGATCGGGGGCGAGGACCTTGAGGGCGACGACTCGGCCCATGGTGCGGTGATAGGCCTTGTAAACCCGGCCCATGCCGCCACGGCCCAGTTCGTCGAGGATGACGTAGCTATCGAGATGGAAGCCGCTCGTCCTGCCGACAAGGAGCCGTTCTGCCTGAAACTTCGTCAGCCAGCCCTTCTCGACAAGCATGCGCGCGAGGAGCTTGCCGCGATCGCTCTCGGGGGTCCATAGTTTGACCTCGAGATACTGTTCGCGGGTCAGCAGGCCGCTGCGCTTGATGTTGGTCAGGAACGCGCGGCGCGACACATGCAGTAGGGGAGTCGCCATGACTACCGTCCCGTCAGGGAGCCTCCACGTTCCGCGTGGAGAAAGGTCCGGTTAGAGGAAGAACGCCGAAGCGAGTGGAACTTGCGCTTCGTACGTCTCGTCCCTACTAAGACGACGCAGGCGGGCGGATCGTTCGGGGTTATTCGGCGAAAAGTCGCATGCGGCGATGGGCGTCGCTCGTCATGGGATCAGGAAGGATCGCCAGGTAGGATCATGCCCCGTTGTCCCATAGTAAGCAGCCTCGACCGCGAAAGTCAACAGGCTCGTTGGTTAGCGGCGACGCGGAGTCTTCGGAGCGGAGC
>JBBRIK010000045.1:0-11917 GCA_038221045.1 Gemmatales bacterium | reverse complement strand
GAGGTCCGGCACGGTCGCCCGGCCCTGAAGGACCGGGCTATGTGCCAAAGCCCCCTGAAGGGGGCTGGAAGAGAGTCCCAACGCATCAAGGGATGGTTTCCTCGTCCCCCTACCTTTAACTTGGTGCGCATGGGCGTTTACACGCCCCCCTCGCCAGGAAACTCCTCACGCCGCTCGCCTCGTCGATGGCTTGTGCTGGAGAGGCGGACGGCCGCGATTCAGCATCGCGTCAATCGCCTCAAGCCGTGGCGCTAGCCCCTGACCGTTGGCGATCTGGATAGCCAGGCCGGGCCGCGCGTTCGCCTCCAGCAGCAATGGCCCCGAGTCGCGATCGACAACGATATCGACGCCGATATATCCCAGGCCGACCGCCTCCGCCACCTTCCGCGACATCGAAATAACCGCCTCCCAGTGTGGTACGCGCCAGCCGATCACTTCGTTGTCCGTGTCGGGATGTACGCGCACAAAGCGATTGCGCTGAACGGCGTGATGCGTCTCGCCGGTCTCCAACTCGACGCCCGCGCCGATGCCGCCCTGGTGCAAGTTCGCTCGTCCGCCCGATTCCTTCGTCGGCAGACGCAGCATCGCCATGGCCGGCTCGTTGCGATACAGCACGACACGCACGTCGGGAATCCCCTGAAACGCGATGGCCTCAAAGGCGGGATGCAGGCGGACGCGCTGCTGAATCATGGCCTCGTCGGGCCGGCCTCCCAGGGAGTACATGCCCGACAGGATGTCCGAAACGTGCTGGCGGAGTTCGTCGCGTGTCAGCGTCTGTCCATTGTGGCGGACGAAATCCTGGCCGCGCCGGCCCATCACCACGAGGACGCCGCGGCCGGCTGATCCCTGGTTCGGCTTGATGACGAAGTCCTCGCGTCCCTTGAGGAGCAGCGGCAGCAGACGCAACTGGGAGTGCATCTTGACGACGCCATAGATGGCCGGCGAGGCGACGCCCATGTTGCGGCATAGCTCGTGAAGGCGCAGCTTGTCATCGACCAGCGGATACCGGGCGCGCGGATTGTGGTCGAGGATGCAGGCGGCGTTGCGCCGGTTCATGCCGAGAATGCCCATCTCACGGAGCCGGCGAGCGGCCTTGAAGAGCCAGAACATGTCGGTTCCCTCAGTTCGCCAGCTTGATCTCGCTGCTCGGCGGCGGCAGCACGAAGTCGCGGAAGCGGAACAACTCCATCAGCCGATAGCCGGTGTAACGCCCGATCAACAGTTGACCTGCCATCACCAGGCCGAGTGTCTCGGGATAGCGGAACAGGTGCTGCGACAGGAAGCGAACCGACAGGACCAGCGCGATCGTTGCCGACACCAGCAGCGTGATAAACAGCGTCTTGAAGGAGGCCAGCGTGCCGTCCTCGGTTTCCAGGGTCCAGAATCGCTCGATCATGCCCGTGAGGATAACCATCGGAAACAGCGAGATGTAGCGCGTGGCCGGCATGGCGTAGCGGTTGCCGATCAGGATGACGATCACGAGCAGCGACACGACGAGGCTGAGCATCAACGCGATGCGCGGCACCTGCAACAGGTGATAACGGTCGAGGACGCGGCGCATCATCCAGCCGCACAGCAGGATCATCAGAAAGACGATAATGCCCGGCAATGTCGTCGTCTCGCGGAACGCCAACCCCAGCAGGGCCGGGGCGAAGGTGCCGAAGGTAATCAGGCCGATGACGTTGCGGAAGACGCAGATGATGAGGGCCGCCACGGGCATCAGCAGCAGGAACTCGACGAGCCGTTGCTCGGGCGGAGGCAGCATGTAGAGCGACGTGGCCCGGAAGAGGCGGCGCGGCCAGGAGACGCGCGTCTCGACGGCTTCGCCTTCCTTGCGGCGATCGACGACGAAGCCGAAATCGAGATCGCGGACCTGGCGGGCGCGCACCAGAGGCAGATCGCCGAGCGTGAAGACGAGATAGGTCGCGGGGACGTGTCCATAGTGGTGATTGAAGGCGCACATGGGCAGCCAGCGTTCGTGGACCCAGGCTTCGGCCCAGTGATGCGGCGTCTGCCGTGAGCCGCGCGTGAGCGTGATGCCGGTGACGACGCGAGCGGGGATGCCGCGCAGCCGAAGCAGCGCGACGAGGAGACGCGACTTGGCGCCCGCGTCGCCGGCCGCCTCGGCGAGACACTGCACGGGACCGACCTGTTCCTCGCCGCCGGCCTCGTTGGCGATTTCCTGGCTGACAAAATCGAACAGGGCGTGGGCCTGTTCGCCGAGACGTTCCTGGGTCTCGGTCAGCTTGCAGGCGAGTTCGGCGAGGCGATCGTGTTCGGGTCCGTTTTTCGGCTCGACCTCAAGGTAGCGTCCGCGCGGCGGCGGCGAGCCGGCGGCCTGAGCGATATTGGTCATCGAGCCATTGGGCCGCGACACATCGACGGCGCAGGAGAAGTCACAGCGCACCTTGAACGGCCCCGCCTTGGTGCCGGGCTTGAGCGCCCAGACGGCGCTGCGGCGTCGGGGATCCTTGTTCGGCTCGGCAGGCTTGGATTCGAGTTGGGGGCTGCGCAGGTCTTCGCGGAGGACGTGCTGGCGGCGAAAGTCGAGCGGCAGGGCGGTCCAGATGCGCGCGCCGGCCTCGGCGTGGCCGTGAACGGTGAGGGTGATTTTCCAGGTATTGGGGCCGGTCGGCGTCTCGACCTCATCGCCGACGGTGTGATAGCGAGCGATCATGACGCCGACGGACAGCAAAGCCAGCGCGGCGGCGGTCAGGCCGCACAGAGTCATCCGTGACATGGGGGCCTCTCCTCCTGAGAGTTGGAACTCAGCGTCAGGGTAACAAGTGGGGAGAAATACCTCCAGCCTTCTTGCCGCTTGTGGCGTAGCGGTCTGCTGCAGAGCCTCAAGGTTACAGAAATTCGACATGCCCCTTCATGTCTTCCGCTTCCAGAATTTGATGGATCAACATTAATCCGCGGATGAGATCGCCAATGGGAGTCCCCTGTGGAGCGTAGACGATTCCGGTGTGTTCGACCCCTGTCGCGTGCAAACGAAGGAAATCATCGTCCTGCGTGAATAGCACTCGTCCTTCCCCTCGTACTCGCTCCAGGTGTTCCTCGTCCGTAGCGCCAAGAAGCCCGGCTTCCGGAACAGTGAGAACGTCCGCGCCCCGTTCTCGGAGTCCCCGCACGACGGCGCGGGCGACGTGTTCGTCGGTGTAGAACCTAATCGGCTGTCCCATTGAGCTTCCGCTCCTGAAGCTTTTGTTGGACTTTCGACGGAGTACGGTTGCGCAAGCTCTCCGCGAAGTCTTCTCCCTCCTCGATGGAGCGGTCGAACTCTACGCGGTGGTCGAAGTAGTAGGCCAGGGCCGCGTAGATGTCCGCAAGCGTCAAGTCGTACTCCGCGGCGATCTCGTCTGCGTTTTTGCCCTGGCGCTCATGCCAGATGGCGATGTTCTGAACGGTGATGCGATGGCCAGCAACGCGAGGCTTCCCCCCCGCGACTCCTGGAGTAATTTCGATGTGCTGATCCAACGTTTTCGTACTCATATGCAACCTCTTGCGGTCTCATCGTGGGAGACGGTTCTTGGTCCTTTTATTCCGGCGTGAAGATGATGCGGAGGGGCATCACTTCCTCCTTACTCGCTCCAGAACTTGCTCCCAGGTAAACACATTGGTGGGATCACCCTCATAGCTGGCGATGCGACGGTCCAGTTCGGCCTTCAACTCCTCCGTCAGTTCCGGCTGCCAACCCCTCTCTAGGAGTTGGTCCCAGAGGCGAAAGGCGAGGTCAAATTGGTCTTCGACCGGCCAGGTCTGAACTGCCTGGAGGACTGTTGTAGGATTCATGGTACTCCTCCATCGAGCGAACGGTTCGAGGCGTCAGGGTTAGTTTATCAGAAGGGAAAAAGGATTCTTGATGAGTCTTGTCGCTCTCCTGCTGATTCCGCCGAACGGGGAGTTCGATTGGGCTGTTTGGCGTTCCTCCCCTCGCGGTGGCTCTGCCACTTTCATTCTCGCGTCAGGTGGAGGGCGCTTCGCCGCTCGCCTCCGGATAGTGGACGGCGTGGGCCTGTCGTTCCCGCTCCAGTTGTTCGATTCGGGCGGCCTGGTCAGCGATCCGCACCTCCTGCCATTGGATCACGCCTCGTTCTGAACTCCGGTGTGCGACTGCGGCGGCGAGGAGACAGAGTCCGCCGCCCACGCCGAAACCGCAAGTGGCTAACCCGACGCCAATGATGGTGAAGTTGTTGCTAAACGAGTACGTCACGTTCAGGCCGAAGTAGGTGGCCAGCAACAGAAATAACAGCCCGATACTGGCAAAGACCCATTGCATGACGGGTTCCTCATCGGGGTCAGACACGTTGAGTTCAGAAAAGATGAGTTAGAAATCAATCCCTTCAGAACCGTTTCTTGTCACCTTTCTCTTGATCGGGTCCCTTTTTCTGACTGGAAGCCCAATACGAGCGAAACCCTCTCGACTTCACTGGAAGTGGCCAGGTTACCGCTGGCCATTGGTAGCACACGATGTTTCCACTCGTAACGGCTCTCCCCGCTGAGTACCAACAAGTTGCCGACCGGAAGCAGGATGTCTGTAACGGTCTCTTCCTTTGCTATCTGAAAGAGAGCCTCTCTCTGGATGTTCAGAATCATCGTAACAACGCCGTTGGCCGGGATGTCTACATGGAATGGGAAACCAGCCACGGTGCCGCCAACACTTTTGTAGAAGTTCATCGTGAGCTTCCACATCAGCTCCTCGCCTGCTCGGGCGAGGCCGGCTTCCTCCATCGTACTCTGAATAGGAGCCAATAGACCTTCCCGCACGAACTCGGGGAGGTTGCCGTTGCCCCGGAAGTAGCAAAGGGCGTGTCCGTCCTCTCCGTACTTTGGAAAGTACTCGCAGTTCATATTCCCCTGATTCGGCTCGGTGAGGGCAACCCGCGTATAGAACTCCTCGCTGGCTAAGTTATGCTTCGCACTGCGGACGAATCCAGGCTGTGGAATGTGAGCCTTCTCAACATTTCCAGCTTCCTCGGTGGCCTCTTCTATTCGCGCATGCAACTCCAAGGACTCACGAACGAGCAATTCGCACTGCTCCCTGGGAAAGTATTGGGGGTAAACAAGTAGGCCAGGAATCTCATTGAACGTCAACCGTTGCATCGAGACGCCACCCTCCGCCTCTGCCGCATGACAGTTGAATCTCGCTGGAGCAGATCAGTCTATCACGGTCGAGCTTCAGATTGTCAGGCACAGCCTTCGGTCTCTAGTCGCAAACCCTCATACACAGAATAACAGGTTCTCCGAGCAGCCTCAAGGAATGAGACAGTTCCTCTCTACTTGCGCCCCGCCTTGCTCATCGCTGCTTCCTTCTTCCCGGCGTCCTCCCAGGTGAACACGAACCGCAACTCTTCCTTGTCCTTCTCGCGCGGCACTGCCAGCAGGTAGCCGACCTTGCGTCGTCCATCCCAGTTGAACACCCAACTCTTCGACGGCAACTTGCTCGTCAGTTGCGGCACCTTGCCATCCGGCGCTTTCGGCAGCGACACTTCGACGAATACCATCGGTTGCAAGCCCTTGCCCTCATCGCCCTTCTCCTTCTTGCCCAGCAGGCCCGCCAGACGGGCGTTCGCGTAGGCTTCCGCGTGATACTTTTCCGAATGCACCGGATCGAGTTTGCTCGACGGCAGATGCACCGTAATCACATTACTCTTCACCGAATGCCGCACCGCCGGCGTCTGCTTCTCGCTCGGCTCGCCGTGCGGCAGCTTCACCGTCGGATCGCCCCACAGGGTGAACGCCCACGCCGAACGCTGATTCGCTCCCGTTCGCTTGGCATCGTCGCCGAGGCGGTCTTCCTTCAAGAGGACGTAGGCTTGCAGGAAGTTCTTCGCCTGGCGCAGGGCGTCGCCGGTTGAGAGGTCGTCGTGCAGGACGGCATTGAAGAACGCGAGCGAGGTCGCGCCGCCGGAAGCCGAATAGGTCCGCGTCGAGGAGCCGATCACACCCACCGCCCCACGGCGAAAGAGCTTCTCGACCTTCCAGTCGCGCAGGGCCAGGCAACTCTGCAAGAACACCAACGACGGCGGCAACGGCTCATCCCATTCGGGCAGTTTCCACTCGCGGATGATCGTGTTGTGATGCCCTTCCCAGAGGAAGATATCGTGCTTCGGCATCGTACGGCGGACTTCCTCGCCCGTCAGCTTCTTGCCGAAGAGGGCCGTCGTCTGATAGCCGGCGTTGCTCAACTCGCGGGCCGTCTGGCGCGAGATCGTCTCCAGCAGCGGCAGACTGCCATCGGTGTTGCTGACGATGAGCGCGCTCGGCTTTCTCGTCGTCCGCGAACGCAGCAAGGTCCCCTGCACCATCAGCGGCACGATGCCATGATCCTGATGGAACAGCCGGCCGACGCTGAAGGAGAAAGGCTCCGAACCGAGGGGCGTCAATGGCTCCATCTCGATGAACTCGTCCTTGTCCTTGGGCAGCGGGTTCTTGCGCCGGCTGACCGGGATCGCATCGAGGTCCGCGGCCAGGATGACCGTATCGGCCCAGCGCAGCTCCTTCGTCTTCACCGCCTCGTTCACCACCTCGTCGGTGTTTGTGCCTTCCTTGGCGGTCAGCACCAGGGCGGCGCTGTGCTTCAGCGCGAGCCAGGGCGCGAGGACTGCCATGCCGGGCTTGTCCTCCTTGCCGTCGAAGGGATTGACGACGACGAGATTGCGCACGGTCGTCTTCTCGGCCAGCCGGCGGCGCTGGAGATGGGCCACGTCCTTCTCTTCCGGTAGATGCGTCACGCGCACGCCGGTCTTCTCAGGGAGGCTCTCCTCAGGACCGACGGCGATGACGTGCGTCGTCTTCCAGTGAGCGAGGAGGAATTGCAGTTCCTCGGCGTCCGTCGTGTTGCCCGAGCGGACATACAGCGGCGCGCCGATCGTGCCGGCGAGACATGCTGCCTGGAGGAGCAAACCACGCGGCTGCGACGGACAGACGACGAGCGCTTCCGCCTTCGGGTAGAACTCCTTCCAGACCGAGTTCGGGACGTGCCGCGTCCAGTTGTGCGGGGCTTCGGGCCGGCAGCCGAGACGGTCCTCGAGCTTCTCGATCTCCTCACTGTAATCGCCGACAGGCACGACGCGGCCCGGCTTCAGGGCCGCGAGAAACGCCTTGTTGGACGCTGCGGCCGTGGGCGTGTCGAGCAGCAGAACCGCGGAGGGATCGCGGCCAAGGGCGGCCGACAGGATGGCGAGGTTTTCCGGCGACAGGTTGCGCGCGAGGTAGACGGTCCCCTGGGCCGGCGCGGTCCCGGCAGCGGGCGCTGCTCCGGCGCGCGGGGGCGCCGGCAGCCGGAAACAGACGACGGCAAGCGACACGACAAAGAGGACGAGGGGCATCCTGGCCCAGGTTCTCATCACGGTTAATCCTCACAAGGGGAGCGTCGGCGGAACCGTTCCGGGTCCGTCCTGAATCGAGAGGCAGAGCCGTTCATTGGAACGACAGCAATTGTGTGGCGGGATTATGGCGCGAAGGGGAGGAAAAAAGAAAGAGCAGTCGAGCAGGACTTCATCGAGTTGTTGGCCGCTTGTGGCGTAGCGCGGGGATTCGCCACGCCGCAAGCGGTAGCGAGCGGTCATTTCGCTTCGATGGCGTAGAGCGTCTCCCATCCACGGATGTAGATGCGTCCATTCGCGAGGGCCGGGGACGCCGTCACCTGATCGGACATCTTGTTCTCGGCGAGCTTCTCGAACTTGGGTCCCGCCTTGACCACGGTAATGACCCCTCTGAACGAGGTCAGGTACACCTTGCCGCCGGCGAAAACCGGCGAGCCGCGATACTTGTCCGAGTAAATCCGCTCGGAATAGTGCTGCTTGCCGGTCTTCGCGTCGAGACAGATGAGCGTACCGTCCAGGCAGAGATAGACGAGACCGTCGTTGACCAGCGGTGAGGGGACGTCGGGAGTGTTGCTCGGCTTGCGCCACAGTTCGCTCTCGTTGCCCGCCTCGATCAGCCCCTTGGCGTCCGGTTTGATGCCCACTACGCCCTTGAACTTCGCCGACGGGACGACGATCAGGTCCGGCGTCGCGACTGGCGAGGCCACGAAGCGGAGATCGCGGCGATAGCCTACTCCCTTGGGATTCAGCCCGGCCACGCGCCAGATTTCCTTGCCGTCGTCGAGGCTGAACGCGATGGCGTAATCGTTGCCGTGAGTGATCAGATAAGCGTCCTTGCCGTTGGTCCACAGGCAAGGCGAGGCGTAGGAGTGCTTGTTCTCCCCGGTGCCGTCACTGATGCGTTTGACCTTCCAGACGTCCTTGCCGGTGGCCTTGTCGAGGGCAATCACCCAGGCGCCGTTGTCGTGGATCAGTTGCATGTAGAGCCGATCGGCGTGCAGCAGAGGCGTCGAGTGCATTCCGTAGGCGATGCCGAACCGCTCGTAGCGCTCCTGGGCGTTGAATTGCCACACGGGCTTGCCGTCGAAGTCGAAGCAGGCCACCTCGCCGGAGCCGGCGAAGGCGTAAACGTGCTTGCCGTCGGTCGAAGGAGAGGGCGAAGCGCCGTTACCCTCGTTGCGATGCAGTGGACCTGCCGTGCCGAGTTTGCGCTTCCACAGCTCCTTACCGTCCGTACTGATGCAGAGCAGAACGACGTCCTTGCCGTCCTGACTGGTCAGAAAGAGGCGCTGCTCCCAGACGCACGGGGTCGAACCGCCAATGCCCGGCATCTGGAGCTTCCAGGCGACGTTCTTCGTATCGCTCCACTCGACCGGCAATTTCGTTTCCTTGCTGACGCCGTCGTGATGAGGGCCGCGCCACTGCGGCCAATTGTCGGCCCGCGCGAACGAGCTTGAAACAATGACGACCCAGGCGAGCAGGAAGCGTTTCATCGATGCGATCCTCAAATCAGGTGGGAAGAAGAAGGCGCGCCTCCGGGCGGCTTCGGGGTGGTGTCGTTTGTTGTACTGCAATTCGGGAGAGGATGAAGCCTGCGTCGTGTGCGTCAACCGCCGATGTTCTTCAGCGCCTTCACGGCGTAATCGCGGATGCGCTCGTCCCTGGAAGTGGTCATCTCTTTCAACGTCTTGACGATGCGGGCGCGGTTGGCGGGAGCGCCGATGAAGCCGAGGGCCTGCGCCGCCATGAATCGGCCGTCGCCGCCAAGGTCCGGCATCACCGACGACTGGCCGCTCGACGATTCGCTGCCGCCCTTCACGTTCGTATTCGTCTGGTTGTAAACCTTGACCTCCGGATCGTGCAGCATCTCGTCGAGCGTGTCAATCACGTCGTCGCCGGCCTTCGCGGTCAGGGCGCGAGCCAGACAACGCGCGGCATCGTAGCGAATGATTTTGAACGGGTCCTTGACCGCCTTGCGCAGAACGGCGACGGCACGCTCCCTGCTCGCCAGGTCGTCACAACTGAGGAACGCCCA
The DNA here is from genome assembly GCA_038221045.1 of Gemmatales bacterium. GTDB lineage: Bacteria > Planctomycetota > Planctomycetia > Gemmatales > Gemmataceae > JBBRIK01. Next base: position 2,551 of record JBBRIK010000045.1, on the reverse strand, counting down.
GACGCAGCGCTGGCGAACGCTGTCGTCGCGGTCCTTTTCGATCGCGTTCAGCAGCGTCTCCGTGGCGTCCGCGACAAGGGGAAAGCCGATGCGGGCCAGGGCCTCGGCGATGAATCGGCGAACCTCGACCGGCTGCTTCGGATCGAGGAGCCGCCCCAGGGAACGGACGATGCCGGCCGACTGCTCGGGCTTCATTCGCTGAATCGTCGGCCACATTTTCGTCAGGGCGACGACGGCATTGCGGCGCGAGGCGTCCGGCAGCTTCTCGTCCTCGGCCATCAGAGCCAGGTCCTGCAGCGCCGGAGCGGCGTGATCGCCAAGCTGGTCGAGCGCGCCCGCGACCAGTCCCTTCATCTCGCCGTCGCCAGTCTTCAGAGCGTCGCGCAGAACGCCGACGAGGTGATCGTGGGTGCCGGCCGGGGCCTTCGCCATCTCGGGACCGACGAGGCTCAACAGCGAGGAGAGAGCAGTCTTGCGGACCACGGGATCGCTTTGCGTCTGCATCAGACGCCCCAGCGGCTCGGCCGCGTCGGAAGCGAGGGGCCGGCCCAGCGCACCCAAGGCACCGGCGATATCGCGAAGGACCAGCGGGTCGTCCTCACCTTTCAAGGCGCTAATCAGGCCGGAAGCGGAGGCGCTGGATGCGGACGGCCCGGCCTTACCCATAGCCCAGGCCGCGCTGCGGCGCACCGTCGGTTGCTCATCGGTCAGGGCCTTGAGGAGCGCCGCCTCGGCGGCCTGCCCGGCCTTGCACGATCCCAGGGCGAACGCGGCACTGCGGCGAACGCGGGCATCATCGTCCTTCAGCCGGGCCAGTAGTTCCGGGCCGGCCAGTCGCCAGACGCGCTCGGGGTCGCGTGCCTCGGCGATCTCGCCCAGGGCATAGGCGGCTGCGTCTCTCAGGGTGCCATCGCTGTCTTTCAGGGCCGAGACGAGAGCGGTCAGAGCGGCGTTGCTGACGGAGCCGATCTTGCCCAGGGCGTAGGCGGCGGAGCGACGCTCCTTGCCCTGGCCGTCTTTCAACTCCTTCAGCCAATGCTCTTCACGCTTGCCCAGGAATGACTGAGCGGGCGCGGCCGGGGCGGCAAGGATAAGAACCAGCAGCGGAATCAGGGTGCGCATGTAAAGGAGTCCTTCGACGGTCATGGCGGGGAGGTCCGCTCATCTGGCCAAATCGCGGCTCGTGGGGTCGCGGTTAGAAGAAGCCGCTCCCTTGCGGTCGCGGCTCGTGGGGTCACGGCTCGTGGTGCACCCTTTTCTCAGGGTTTCTCGCCCTTGTCCGGCTTCACCGTCTTGACGGGCTTCTTGGTCATGCGCTCATACGTCTGGCGGGCGTAGGTGCGCAGGTCTGCCTCGACCTTCTTGTCGGTGCTGTCGGCCACGGCCTTGATGGCCGCCAGCACGTCGGGATTGAGTTCGCGCTTCTCGTTGATTGATTCCAGGACCTCGCACGCCGTCGCGACCACCTTGGGATCGTCGTCCTGGAGGGCGGCGATGATCTCCGGCATCTTCTTGCGAGTGGCGTCCGTCTTTGCCTCGCGAATTAGCATCCCCAGGGCACGCAGGGCCTCCACTCGGGTCGCCACGTTGTTTTGGTGCAGCAGATCGACCAGGGCCTTCAGGTAGAGGTCGTTGACGCCGTTGTTGAGGATCAGGCCGACATAGGCCCAGACGATGATGGCCTTCTCGCGATCGTTGAGCAAACCGAGGAAGGCCCGCGTCAGCCGCTCGCGCTGCTTGAGGTCCGCCGGCGAGCCGAACAGCAGCAGTCCTTGCAGGGCTTCCATGCGAACCTTGTAGGCGCTGTCGCCCAGCGCCATCATAAGCGCGTTGTAGGAACGAGCATCCGGAGGGGTTTTCTTGGAATCGCTGAAGACGCGGGCCAGGCTGTAACACGACGCCTGGCGGACCTCCCAGGAGCCGCGGTCCGTGGTGGCCTTGATCAGGATGTTGACGGCCTTGTGGGACTCGTTCTCGAAACGGCCGAGGCTGACGGCGCAGTGAAAGCGGACGTTAATCTGAAGGTTCTTATCGAGCTGGCCGGACAAGGCATCGACGACGGCGGGGATCTGGCTGTCGGGGACCTCGACGTTCAGCAGCACGATGGCGGCATTACTGCGCAGGGTCGAGTCGGAATCGTTGTTGAGGATGTAGATGAGGGAGGGTACGGCGTCGGCGGAATCAGTGCCGTAAAACTGCACGGCATGGATGGCGTCGCGGCGAATGCTGGGATCGGTGCTTTTGAGAAGGCGAACCCACTCGTCGAGGGTCCGCCCGCTGATGCGGTCGAAGGAACGTTTCTTGTCGGGCTTATCGGGGTCCGCAGTCTTGTCCTTCGGCGGGTCCTTGCCGAGGCCAGCGCCGAGCGCGAGCGTCAGCGCGGCCAGAGTGAGGACGAACGTGACGGCTTGTCGCATGAGATCGCCCCTGGTTCCAACTTCCCCGCGGTCAGCATACCATTCCCGCCCCCTCAATAGCAAGCCGCTGCACGACATGAGGCCGGCTGCTCCTCGTTCCCACGCTCTGCGTGGGAACGGCTTCTTCGACGCTC
>JBBRIK010000044.1:0-11933 GCA_038221045.1 Gemmatales bacterium | reverse complement strand
GGGGCGGCGTCCACTGCCGCAACTGCTCTTCCGGCACGTCGAAAGCTTCCTTGTAGGTCAACTCCGCTCCGTCCTGCAACTCGTCGGGAATGAGGCTCAACTCGCGCAGGCCGCGAAAGAGAATGCGGACGACCTTGCCGGCCGTGTTGAGGTATTCCTGCTCAGACGCCCCGCCGACGGTGAGGGCCTTGAGGTACGCCTTCTCGGGCGAGTCGGCTTTGAGCAGGTGGGTGTTGACATGAACGACGTTGCGCGGATCGTCCTCGATCGATACTTCCAGGACGAGGTCAGCGAGAAACCAGGACGAGGGGGATTCCGGTTGCTGGGTCATGGATCGCTTCTCTTCTCGCAACAATCGTCCCGTTCTCTCCCTGCTCCAATACCATAGAAGGACGCGGACTGTAGTTCGAGATCGACGGACGAGAGACGCATGGAACGCTGTATCTGTATTCACGGCCACTTCTATCAGCCGCCGCGCGAGAACCCCTGGCTCGAGTCGGTCGAGTTGCAGGACTCCGCCTATCCGTATCACGACTGGAACGAACGCGTCACCGCCGAATGCTACGCCCCCAACGGTGCGGCCCGCATCCTCGACGCCGAGGGCCGAATCGCTCGCCTCGCCAACAATTACTCGCGCATCAGCTTCAACTTCGGGCCGACGCTCCTCTCCTGGCTGCAACTGAAAGCCCCCGACACCTACCGCGCCCTGCTCGACGCCGACCGCGATTCGCAGACGCGCTTCAGCGGCCACGGGTCCGCCCTGGCTCAGGTCTACAACCACATCATCATGCCGCTTGCCAACCGGCGCGACAAGGTGACGCAGGTCCTCTGGGGACTCGACGATTTTCGGCATCGCTTTGGCCGCAATCCCGAAGGCATGTGGCTCGCCGAGGCGGCCGTCGATTTTGAAACGCTCGACGTACTCGCGGAACAGGGCATCCGCTTCACCGTCCTCTCGCCCTACCAGGCCGCCCGCATTCGACCTCTCGGCCACGACGCCTGGCAGGACGTCAACGGCGGCTCGATCGATCCGACCCGCGCCTATTTGCAGCGTCTGCCGTCGGGACGGAGCATCTGCCTGTTCTTCTACGATGGCCACATTTCCCGCGCTGTCGCCTTCGAGCGCTTGCTGCTACGCGGCGAGTACCTCGTCGATCGCCTGATGGGCGCCTTCTCCGGCACGAGGACGGAAGCCCAACTCGTCCACATCGCCACCGATGGCGAGAGCTACGGTCATCATCATTCGCATGGCGACATGGCCCTCGCGGCGGCGATCCAGCTCATCGAGGACAACCCGAACGTCCGACTGACCAACTACGGCGAGTTCCTCGACACCCATCTGCCGACGCATGAGGTCGAGGTTCACCAGAACAGCAGTTGGAGCTGCTTTCACGGCGTCGAACGCTGGCGCTCCAACTGCGGCTGCAACAGCGGCCGGGGCGACTGGTCGCAGGAATGGCGCAAGCCGTTACGCGAGTCGCTCGACTGGCTTCGCGACGCCCTCGCCGTCCCCTACGAGAAGCTGGCATCGCGCTTCTTCCGCGAACCCTGGGCGGCCCGCAATGACGGTCTCAGCCTGATCCTCGACCGCTCGCCGGAGAACGTCAGCCGTTGGCTCCGCGAGCATGCCGTCAAACAGCTCGACGACTGCGAGCGCGTCATCGTCCTGAAGCTGCTCGAAATGCAACGTCAGGCGCTGCTGATGTACACCAGTTGCGGCTGGTTCTTCGACGAAATCAGCGGCATCGAGACGGTGCAGTGCATCCAGTACGCGGCACGAGCGATTCAACTCGGCGAGGAACTGTCCGGTGACGACTTCGAGACCGGCTTTCTCGACATCCTCGCCCGTGCGCCGAGCAACTTCCTCGAACTCGGCAACGGCAAGACCGTTTATGAGTCCTACGTCGCGCCTTCGCGTGTCGGCTGGGAGCAGGTTGGGGCGCATTACGCCGTTTCGTCGCTGTTCGAGAACTACCCGCAGCAGGCCCGCTTCTTCTGCTACACGGCCGAGCGCCAGGCATTCGAGTCCTACGCCGCAGGCCGTTCGCGTCTCGTCGTCGGCAAGGCCCGGCTTCGCAGCGATCTCACGCACGAATCGGCCACTCTCAGTTTCGGCGTTCTTCACTTTGGCGATCATCACGTCAACGGTGGGGTCAAACGCTTCGACGATGACGAGACCTTCGCGGAACTCGCGCTCGAAGCCGCCGACGCCTTCGAGCGCGGCGACTTCGCCGAGGTGATCCGCATTCTCGACCGCTACTTCGGCGAATCGACCTACTCGCTCGCCTCGCTGTTCCGCGACGAACAGCGCAAGGTCATCAAGCAGCTTCTGCATCCGACCATCGTCGAGGCGGAGACGTCGTTTCGCCGGCTCTACGAGCATCATCTGCCGACGATGCGCTACCTGGCCCGCGTCAATGTGCCGCTGCCGCGCGTCTTCCAGGTGACGGCCGACTTCTTGCTCAACACCGATCTGGACTGGGACCTCAAGGACGAGGAGCCGAATCTCGAACACGTCCGCAAACTGTTCGACGAGGCATCAACCCTGCACGCCCACCTCGACACAGCAGGCCTCGCTTATCGCCTCAAGAAGACACTCGCCCGCATGGCGGAGCGCTGGCGCAATCAGCCGGCGGATTTGCCCTTGCTGTGCTCGCTGGAAGATGTCGTGCAACTGGCACGCACTTTGCCGTTTGAGGTAGAACTGTGGCAGCCGCAGAACGTCTACTGCGAGTTGATGCCCTCCGCCTTTCCCGACCTGCTCCGCCTGAGCGAGACAGGCGACCGAACGGCCGACGTCTGGCTGGACCATTTCCTGAACCTGGGGCGGAGACTGGGGGTTCGCGTGACCGAGATGCAACAGCTTGTGACCGATGCTCGCGCCGTGCCGGGCGCCGCCGAATTGCTCCGCGAACTGCTCGCCGCCCGCCGGGTGCCGCAGGCCACCTATCGCCTGCAACTGCGGCATGGCTTCGGCTTTCCCGAAGCCCTGGCCCAGGTCGATTACCTTGCCGATCTGGGAGTCAGCGACTGCTACCTGTCACCGATCCTTCAGTCCCGGCCGGAAAGTCCTCACGGCTACGACGTCACCGATCACTCTCGTCTCAATCCACAACTGGGAACGCCGGAGGAATTCGACGCCCTAGCCGAGGCGCTGCGGAAGCGCGGCATGGGCCTGTTCCTCGACATCGTTCCCAACCACATGGGCGTCGGCCGGGAGAACCCGTGGTGGAACGACGTGCTGGAGAATGGTCCCAGCGCCGTTCATGCCGGGGCCTTTGACATCAGTTGGCACCCCGCCAACCGCAACCTCGAAAACAAGCTCCTGTTGCCGGTGCTGGGGGATCAGTACGGCACCGTCCTGGAAGCGGGCCAGATCACCCTGGCTTACGAGGAAGGGGCCTTCTTCCTGAACTATTACGCCCATCGCTTGCCCGTTGCCCCGGACACCTATTCGCTTGTCCTCCAACAGTTGCTCCAGAGTTTGACGACGGTCGTGGGTGAGGAGAGCGAACAGGTCCGCGAGTTGCGGAGCATCCTGACCGCGTTGAGCTATCTGCCCCAACGGACTGACACGGCCCAGGAGAAGACCACCGAACGCAACCGGGAGAAGGAAGTCATCAAGAGCCGGCTCGCCCGCTTGACGGCCGACAATGCCGACGTCCTCCAGGCCGTCAACGAAACGGTCAAGCAGTTCAATGGCGTCGTCGGCACGCCCTCGAGTTTCGATCTGCTCGACCAGCTCATCGAGGCCCAGACCTATCGGCCCGCTTACTGGCGGGTGGCGACGGAGGAGATCAACTATCGCCGCTTCTTCGACATCAACGACCTGGCGGCCATTCGCGTCGAGAAGCCTGAAGTCTTCGAGGCGACCCATCGCATCTATCTGAAGCTGCTGGCCGAGGGCAAGGTGACCGGCCTGCGCGTCGATCACCCCGACGGCCTGTGGGACCCCGCGCACTACTTCCGCCAGTTGCAGGAAGAGTACGCCCTGGCCTGGGTGCGCCGCCGGCTTCTTCCTCGCCCCGCGCCCGAATCTCTGCTCGAAGACGTTCGCACTCGACTGCGCGACGCCGTCGGCAACTCCACCTCGGCCCCGTTGTATGTGACAGCGGAGAAGATCCTCAACCCTGGCGAGGTGTTGCCGGGCGACTGGAGCATCGACGGAACGACGGGGTACGACTTCCTGAACCTGCTCAACGGCCTGTTCGTCGATTCGGCGCAGGCCGAGCCGTTCGAGGGCATCCACGCCGCCTTCATTGGCCATCCGGTCTTCTTTGCCGACATGGCCAACGAGGCGAAGAAGATGATTATGCTGGTGTCTCTCGCCAGTGAGATCAACGCCCTGAGCCAGCGGCTGGACCGCATCTCGGAGCGCAACCGCCTCTATCGCGATTTCACGCTCATCAGCCTGACCTATGCCACGCGCGAGATCCTCGCCTGTCTGCCCGTCTACCGCACCTATGTCACCGCGCCGGACACTGTTTCGGAGCGCGACCGGGCCTACATCGAACAGGCGGTGGAAGAGGCGAAGGAGATGAACCCGCGCACGGCCGAGTCAATCTTCGACTTCGTCGGCGACACGCTGTTGCTGCGGAAGATCCAGAATTTCCGCGAGGAGGATCGGCCTCAGCTCGTCGAGTGGGTCATGCGGTTTCAGCAGGTGTCCGGCCCGGTGATGGCCAAGGGCGTCGAGGATACGGCCCTGTACGTCTTCAATCGGCTGACCTCGCTCAACGAGGTCGGCGGCCATCCCGATCACTTCGGCGTCTCGGCCGAGGAGTTCCATGAGGAGAACCTCGAACGTCTGCGTTCCTGGCCTCATTCGCAGTTGGCGACCTCGACGCACGACACCAAGCGGAGCGAGGACGTCCGCGCCCGTCTCAACGTGCTGTCGGAAATTCCGGGCGAGTGGGACGAGGCGATCGGCCGCTGGCGTCAACTGAACGCGCCGCTGAAGGCGCTGATCGAGGACGAGCCGGCTCCGGACAGCAACGACGAGTATCTGCTCTATCAGACGCTCCTGGGAATCTGGCCATTCGAGGGACTGACGCCGGAGATGCTGCCTGGCTTCCGCGACCGCATTGCCACTTACATGCAGAAGGCGACCAAGGAGGCGAAGATCCACACCAGTTGGATCAACGCCAATGAAGCCTACGACAAGGCAGTGCAGGGGTTCGTCGTCGGCCTGCTGCCGGACGACTGCAACTCGGCATTCCTGCTCGAAGTGCAGGAGCTGGCCAAGCGGCTGGCGTTTTACGGAGTGTTCAACTCGCTTTCCCAGGTGCTGCTCAAGGCGGTCTGTCCGGGAGTGCCGGACTTCTACCAGGGCTGTGAACTGTGGGACCTGAGCCTGGTCGATCCCGACAATCGCCGCCCGGTCGATTACGCCCGGCGGCGCGAGTTGCTGCGCGGGTTGAAGGAGGAGACGGCGCGCTGCGGCGCGGACCTGGCGCCGTTGCTGTACGCCCTACTCGATCACTTCGAGGATGGACGAGTCAAGCTGTATCTGACGTGGCGGCTGCTGAGCTTCCGGCGCGAGAAGGCGAGGCTCTTCCTCGAAAGCGACTATCAGCCCTTGGAGTCGATCGGGATGAAGAAGGACCACGTCGTCGCCCTGCGCCGGTCTCTGGAAAATGAGGCAGTCGTGGCCGTGGCGCCCCGGCTGGTGGTGGGGCTGGCGGGAACGGGCTACTGGCCGATGGGCGATCAGGTCTGGGGCGACACCTGGCTGCGTCTGCCGGAAGAGGATCGCGGCAAGCGCTATCGCAATGTGCTGACCGGCGAGGTGCTGCCGGTGGAGGACGGAGCGGGCGCGCCGGGCCTGGCGCTGGCGCGCGTGCTGGCGGGCTTCCCGGTGGCGCTGCTGTCGCGCGAGGGTTAGCCGCGACGCGAGTCTTCGAGCGGAGCGCGTGGCGCGCTAACGGCGCACTCCCGTCGCTCTTAGTCTGGCGTCGCGCCTAACCTCGTTTGTTGGAGCACCAATCACTTCAGGAACTCGTCATGTCTCATGCCTTCCTCATGCTGATTGCGGTCGCGGCCGCCGCCGTGGGACAGGACCTCCATGGCGATCCGCTGCCGGCCGGTGCCCTGGCGCGCCTGGGGACAATCCGCCTGCATGTGTGCGGCAACGTCCTTGCCTTTTCGCCCGACGAGAAGACCTTCGCGGCCGCCTCCGACGATGACATCGTCTGGCTGTGGGACGTTGCGACGGGGCTGCCGGTCCGTGCCTTCGAGAGGGGTAGCTCGACGCCCCGTAACGCGGCCCTCTCTCTGGAGGACAAGGCTCCTCAGGCGGCAGTTTTCTCCGCCGACGGCAAGGCGCTCCTCGGCCTGGCCTCTGACAGCCTGTACACCTGGAACACGGCCAGCGGCAAACTCGTCCGCAAGGTGCCTCTCAAGGTCGTGACGGGCGACCCCAGCCGCGAATTGGCCCTTTCGGCCGACGGGAAGAACTGGGCGGTGGCGTCACGAGGCGGCATCCTGGTCGGCGACACAGCGACAGGAAAGAGCGTCTCCATCGTTTCCGATGGGCTTCCCCCTCTCAACTACGCGCGGTTCTCCCCGGATGGGAAGCGTCTGGTCTATTTTCATGGCGGGGGCATCGAGGTCTGGGACGTTGCCGCCAGGCGTGTGATCGACAGGACTGCGACCGGACAGGCTCCCTTCGGGTTTTTGCTACAGGTTCCGTTCTTCTCACCGGACGGCAAGACGGTGGTGCTGATGTCGTCGAGGCCCACTCGTGGCCCGATTCACCTCTGGCAGTCCGGATTGGGCAAGAAGCCGTTCGCGATCGAGGGCGACCTGCACGCGGCCTGTTTCACGGCGGATGGAACGGCCTTGATCCTCTCCATCGGCAACGAGGTCAAACTGTGGGACCTGGCCCGGCGGCGTTTTGTCCGGACGCTGCCGATCCCTGAAACAAACTCCCTGCTCGTCTCGCCGGGGGGACGCTATCTCCTCACTCACAATGGGGCGAGTTCGGTGCGCATCTGGGACCTGGCACGCGGGACCGAGTTGCATTCGCCGCGACCGGGACATCGATCCACCAATTGGGCCCTCGCCTTCAGCCGGGACGGCAAGACCCTGGCCGCCAAAGCGGGACCGGACTGTATTCTCCTCTGGCAGCCGACAACCGGGCGACTGCTCCACACCCTGGAAGTTCTCGACACGAATCGGAACGACTTCAGGTTTTCGTCCGACGGGAAGCGCCTCTTCGTCATGACAGGGGAAGTCACCAATTCCACGAGTTGCCTCGAGGTGTACGATGTTGCCGGCGGGAAGAAGCTGCACTCGATAGCCTGGACGAAACGGTTTGATGCGTCTCCCGAAGGAGAACAACTGCTTCGGGTCGGGTATGGGGCTTCGGGAGGCCTCATGGTCGTTCAATCCGACTTCGCGGGGCGGGGTGAGCGCTGGCGATGCAAGCTCGGCGGGGATTTTGATTCTCTCGCGTTCCTCGGCGATGGCAAGCGTTTTCTCGTCACGATGACGATTCCCGGCGCTACCCGCTACGAGGTTCGTCAGTCGGACACGGGCAAGGAGTTGTTCCACTGGCAGCGCGAATACGACGGCTCCAAGGAATCCGTGTTCCCGGATGGCCGATTTCTCGCCAGCCGAAAGAGCGACGACGACGGCCACGATCACCTCGATCTGCTCGATGTGGAGAACGGCAAGGTTTGTCACCGGATCGCAAACTTAACAGGAGGCAGCCTGTTTGGACACGACCTCGCCTTTTCTCCTGACGGGGGCTTCCTGGCCCTGGGAGATGGCCAACTCGTCCGCGTCCGGGAAGTCGCCACCGGCGAAGAGTGGGTGGTTTTCGATGGCCACCACGGAATCTACCACCGGGTCGAATCGCTGGCCTTCAGTCCCGATGGCCGCACGCTGGCCTCGGGCGGGGCGGACGCATCCATTCTGATCTGGGACCTGTTCGGCAGCGAGATGCCGGGCAAGCCGGCTCAACTCTCCGACGCTGAGTTGTCGCGCTATTGGGATGCCCTGGCGGAGGAGAAGGCGGTTGCCGCCCGGTCCGCGCTGGGCCCAATGCTGCGTTCGCCCCAGCACACCGTTGCGTTCCTGAAATCGCGGCTCCGTTCTCTGAAACAGCCCGATTCCAGGACAATCCGAGCCTGGGTCCTGGACCTCAGTGCGAAATCCTTCGCCGTCCGTCGAGCAGCGACGCGGAACCTGGAAGATGTGGGAGACTTGGCGGAGAAGGAACTGCGGCGAGCCCTGGCCCTCAAGCCTGAGTTGGAAACCGCTCGCCGGCTTGAGAACCTTCTGGAGCGCCTGCATCCGCTCCGGGCGTCCGAGGAGACCCTTCGGCTGCTTCGCTCCATTCAACTCCTCGAACGCATCGCCACACCGGACGCTCGCTCCCTCCTCAAGACGCTGGCGGACGGCGCGGCCGGCACACGCCTGGCGAGGAACGCGGGCGATGCGCTTGCCCGTCTGGAACGGGCGGCACGTTGACCGGAAGGAAGCCGCTACGCCGCAAGCGGAAGAGTCTGCGCGGCGCACACGCGAGACAATGCAGCCAGGTCGAGACCGTCTCGCGATCCAGTGGCCCGAGGACCTGGTCAGGCGGCTTCCCGGCGGTCCGCCGCGTTACCTCGTCCGCATCGATGACAGCCTGCGAGCGATTGTCGAGGCAGACGAGGGCCAGCCGCTCGCGGTGCAGGACATTGTCCGGCAAGAGGCGCTGGACTTCATGGCGGAAGCCGCCGCGAGAACTGGGCTTTGAAGGAGTGCGCCCTATGCAGGGCTTCCAGCCACAAATCTTTGAAAGCTTATCAGTCCAGGAGGCAACAGACCCGGAAGCCGACGTAGTTGCTGCGGTCGCCGGGGGCGAGGTCGCAGCGGGCGGCCGAGCGGCAGTCGGTCGCGTAGCCGTCCCACGAGCTGCCTCGCAGCACACGACGGCCGCCGTTATCCGGACCTTGTGGGTCTTTTTTTGGACTGCTCTTGTAGTAGTTCTCGTTGTACCAGTCGAGGCACCACTCCCAGACATTGCCGTGCATGTCAAACAGACCCAACGCATTGGCGGCGTAGGCAGCGACGGGGGAGGGACGCTGAAGATATGGTCCCTTCGCCGCTCCGCCCTCGGGATAGTTGCCGTCAAAGTTGGCCTGAGCGCTCGAAAGAGAGTTGCCGAAATGGAAGGGAGAGTAAGAGGCTGCCCCTCCGCGACAGGAATATTCCCAGTCCGCCTCCGTCGGCAAGCGATACCTGCGCCCCGCGGCCTTCTCTTCCGGCACATTCGACAGCGCCTCGCAGAATGCCGTCGCCTCTTCCCAGGACACGCTTTCGACCGGGAAATGCTTCGTGTCGAGTTTCTGGACACTGCCCTTGCCGTCCCCTGTGGCGCTGAAATAGCTGGGGTTGTTGCCCATCACGCGCTGATACTCCTGCTGCGTCACCGGACAGGCGCCCAGCAGGAACGGCCGCGTGATCTCCACCTCATGTTGCGGCTGTTCGTCTTCTTGCTCCTCGCTTGCGGGCGAACCCATCAGGAACGCGCCGCTGGGGATCAGGACGAGCCTCATGCCGAGCGAGTTGACCAGCGCCGGCGCCACCGGCCCGACGCCGGATGCCAGCAGCTTGCGCACGCGCTCATCACGCTCCTGGGCCGGCAAGCCGCGATGGTAGTCGGGCTGATAGAGAAGCCGCACCAGTTCGGAGCGCGGGTCGCCCTGGTCTTCGAGCCAGTCGGCCAGCACCAGCCAGGTCGTTGGTGCGCGGAGGGGATCATCGACCATCGCTTGCAGGAAGGCGTCGAGTGTCATCGCGGCAGATTGTCCTCCGCACGTTCAGTTATGTCACAAGGGTTGACCAGGGTGCGCACCGCGATCATTTCCGCTGCCAGACCGGGGGTGTGGAGCAGTAGCAATGAATGAATTATGTTCAATGTTAATCCATGCACGCCGCGCATCCCAGCACCCATTACACCAGGCCACAAGATTCCCCAATATGCCTCAACGCTCGATAGCGCCGTGCGCGCTCCGCTCGAAGACTCGCGTCGCGGCTAACCAATTCGCCGCGGCGCTGTGGCCAGTTGATGCACCAGGGCCGAGACGGTCTCGCGATCCAGCGTCTCCTCGATGGTCAACTCGCCGTGCATGCCGTGAAAGATTCGCCCGCAATTCCACGAGCGCGAGAACGGACACCCTCCTACCAGCACAATGCGATTCCCCTCGAACGACGTCACGTCGGCCGGAACGCCCTCGTTCCCGATGATGTGCGCGTTGCTGGCGAGCGGGCTGTCCGGCACTGTGCCGTCGGCCTGAAGCGCCTCCCAGTTCCATAGCTGAAGATGGCTGTAAATCGTCAGGTCGTGGGGAGTGCAGGGCAGGTTGCGAGCCAGGCCGACAGCGCGGCTCTCGAGCGGCCTGCCCGGATTCGGCGGCTCCGGTTGCCGATCACGAGAGACGCCGACGACGCCGGGAATCCAGCCCTCGTTGACGGGACCGACAAGGACGCCCGCAAGAAGCGTGTGCAACTGGAAGTTGTCGGCGATGCCGTGAATCTTCACCTTCCAGCCGCGCTGCAATTCCGGCTCGATCACCACCAGCGTCTCGTCGTCCAGCACTTGCAGGATCTTGCACAGAAACTCCGCCGGCCCTCCCGCTCTTTCCAGCCGCCGGGCTTTCTCGATCAGGGCCACGTCGCCGCAGTAGCGTTTTCGTCCCTCCAGCGAGCGCGACAGCATGGCGATGACACCGAGGCAGAACGGCGACGACGCCCGAAACGCGCGGCCCTCGTCCGGCATTCGCTGGGCCACGGCCGCGCCGCGCTCCTTCACGCGCTCGATGGCGTCCTCGTCCGGCGAGGCACCTTCGAGACAGGCGATAAAGAAGGAATGGGCCGCATCCAGGAGCGCGGGAAGCAGGCTCATCATGGCGTCGAGGGCGTACCGCGGATCGGCCCCCGTCTCGACGAGGCTGCCGGCAAGTTGTCCCATGTCGCCGAGATAGCCGACGTCGGCTCCGATCATCAACTCGGCCAGCCGGCGCAGGGCGAAGTTACGAAGGGCCAACTCGACGCCGACGAGCGAGTGATACAACTCGACGAGGCCGGCCCCGACTTCCTGGCGGGCATCGGGGCCAAGCGCCAGCGCGGAAGACACGTTTCGCAGGGCCAGTTCGACGGCGTCGCTCTGGGGGACCAGGGCCTCGTTCGCGTTCTCCTCGACGATAAGCACGATCTCGTCGAGTCCCTCGACTTCGCGGGCCAGCATGATGGCGCTATCGAGAACGTCCGGATCGGCGCGGAGCAGTTGTCGCGCCTGGGGAAAGTGTGCGACGATGGGCGGCATCGGCAGGCAGTACAGTTCGAGCGCGCCGGCGACATAGGTTTCCCAGGGCCGCTCACGGGCCAGGGCTTTCCAGACCTCGCCGCGTTCGCGGATTTCAGTGACGGCATCGACGCCGGCAGCCTTGGAGCGCTGGCGCATCTCGTCGCGGAATGTGACGGCAGCGCGGATCGTATCGCGGAAGCGCTCGACGACCAGGCCGACGATGCGCCAGGGATCGCCGCCCTGGCGCATCAGTGGTTCGCACAGACAGGCGGTCATGCCGTGGTAAGCGCACTTGGGATCAGCGAGGAGTTCGCCGAAGGCCATCAAAGCCCAGGAGGCGTCGCGTTCATCGACCTGCTCGACGAGTTCGAGGACGGCGTTGGCCCGGTTGCCGACGTCGCGATACGACTCGGTGACCACGGACTCGACGTAGTCCTGAACGGCAGTGTGGAACGCGCTCATGGGAGTGCCTCGTGAGGAGAAACCGACACCCTCGCATGGTACCGGCCGCGATAAGAATGTGCCAGCGGGAAGAGAGGCGAGCGGCACGGCGTAAGCGTGCCGTGTTGGCAGAACGGGCACGGCACGCTTACCCCGTGCCGCTCGTCTCGGAGCGGAGCGCGCGCCCCGCCGC
>JBBRIK010000043.1:0-11988 GCA_038221045.1 Gemmatales bacterium | reverse complement strand
TTTTTTTTCTCCTTTTTGGGCCCGGGGGCGCGCTGGGGGTCCGCGTCGGGTGGCCGCCCCCCCCCCCCACCCCCCCCCCCCGCGCCTCGCCTGGGAAAACTGCGACTCCGCCCAGGATTCCTACTGCTTGACGTCGAACGGCAAGGGGACGCCGCGCTCGCCCATGTTCCGTAATAGCGATTCGCCCTCTTTCTGCTTGCCTTCCAGCGTCAGTTCCCAGTACCGCTCCAGCGCTTCCGGCAGACTCAGCGGCTTCAGCTTCGGTGCGATCCCTCGCATCACACGATGAATCTCATCATCTCGCAGGCCGGCGGCGATCTTCGCGGCGGCGTCGGGCTGGGTCGTCTTCAGCATTGCGTACATCCACGGACTCGGCTCGTCGGGAAACGCCTCGCTGCGATCCTTCAGCAACTTGCAGACGCGGAGAACGTCGGCATCGGCGGCGGCGAGCGCCTTCGCCGAACCGTCGCGCGTGAGGGCCAGGGCGATCAGGTGCGAACTGTCGAGCGAACGGCGGGTTCGCTCGGCCATCTTCTTGTAGTTCGCGTCCCGTTCGAGCAACCGGCGATGGGCGCGATAGAGCAGCGCCTCGACAAGCCGCTCCGACGTCGCCCGGCTGGGATGGATCGTTGACGCCTCCTCGGCCAGTTTGACGACCCGATCCGCGTCGATTTTCTCCTCCACTGCCTCGCCCGACAGGGTGGCATGCACCAGACTGGACAGAGCGACCGCAAGACTCCGATCCTTCTTTTTCTTCCTCATCTCCTCGATCAACTTCTCGCAGCGGTCGAGCAGCGCTTGACGATTCAGTTTGATACGCGCGTCCTGCGTTCCGGCGTAGAAGTCGAGGCGAGCCTTGATGGCCTCGCTCTGGTCCAGACCGGTTTCGTTCAACTGAGACGCCAGCTTCTTGAGGGCCGCCACGTCGCGATTCCAGGCGTGAAGCGGAGCGAGGACCTCGTAGGCCAGCGGCTGGAAAGGCTGAAGAGTCAGCAGTTTCTCGGCCAGTTCGCGCGCCCTTTTCATCCCGGCATGCTTGCGCAGGCGCTCCGCCTGCTCCTCGCGTCCGGGCCGGTCGTTGTAGAGGTACGAGAGCAGGTTGAGTCCCTCCCGCGCCCGCAGCACCGACAGGTCGATCGCCTCCATCATCAGGTCGAGACACGCATACTGGTACACGTTGAGGGCGGCGTTGTTGACGACCACACTCCGGGCCGGTTGCTGGGTCACCGCCTTCTCAAGAGCGGCGAAACCCTTGTCGAGAGCGTCCTTCTCGCCCGTGAGGCGAAATAGCCACATGAAAGCCACTCCCCTCTCGTTGCTCCCCTCGGGCGAATCGGGAAATTTCGCGAGCAGTTCGAGGGCCTTACGCATATGCCCCGCCGCCTCCGCATAGCGTCCCTGCTCCTCGGCCTGCCGGGCCTGCGTCTGAAGCAGGGCCACCTGGATGTCCTCGTGTTTACTGTCGCACTTCTTCAGCCACGCGAACTCGTCCTCCGCATCGACCGAGAGACGGGCGCGTCGAAAGGCGGCTTCATACTTCCGCGCGTCGTCCTTTTCCTTCTCATACACTTCCTCGATCGCCTTGCGCGCCAAAGCGAACTCGCCCACAGAGCGATAGACCTCGGCCACCCCCAGCACCACTTCAGAGGCTCTCCCCGTCTGTTCCAGCAGAAAATCGAGATGCTTCTGCCCCTCCTTCGGCTCTCCCATCCAGTAGGCGACTTCCGCCGCGCGGAGGTAGACGTCGGGCCTGTTGTCGTCCAGGGTGCCGCGCAGGGCCAGAAACGATTCCCGTGCCTTTTCGAGCGTGGCCTTGCGGGCGACAGGCTCGGCCAGCGTCCGCGCCCTGGCCAGATACAACTCTCCGAGAATCATCATCGCCGGGACGACGGCCTGGTGCTTCCTGCGTTCACTCTCGGCGGCGCGAACCTTCGGATCTTCCCACAGTCGGGGGCCGATATACTGCTGCTCCAGCGCCTGTCTGGTCGGTTCGTCGGCCGCGTTGCGATGGACGGCATAGTCGAAGTCCGGCGCGGCGCCGCCCGCGATCTGACGGCGAAATCTCTCGACGAAACTGTCTCGGAGCTTGCGAAACTCGGCGTCCGTTTCGAGATACTTCGGCAGACGTTCCTTGCGGAACGCCTCCAGCAGAGGCAACGCTTGTTCGTTCTTCCCCTGTCTTGAGTAGGCCCAGGCAAGCCGAAACGCACCGTCGCCCGTTCCCAGTTTGTCGCGATGGGGAGCCAGCAGTTTCTCGATGCCGGGGACGTCGCCGCGGCGCACCAGGACATCCGTAAAGTTGGTCAACACCTCGACGTCGTCGGGATGCTTCTTCACCCAGCCTTCGAGCAGTTTGTCGCCCTCGCGTATCAGGTCTTCGACATGCTTCCGGTCGCGGCCGAATCCTCCGTTGATGATGAGGTTGAGGACGACCAGCGCTCCGGCCGGCTCCTCGTCGCCCTTCTTCCGCAGCAGTTCCATGCCCCGGTCAGCCAGGTCGATGCCCAGCGCGGGCCTGCCGGGCCAACTCGCCGCCACCGTCAGGACGAGGGGCACCTGACTCAAGGGGGCGGCGTCGAGCGGTGCGCCGAGCATCTTTTTGAAGTTCGTCAACGCCTCGGCGGCGTGATCGGGCGACTCGTCGGCAAGGGTGCGATAGATTTGCGCCGCCTCGGCAAACTCGCCATCCTGCGCTAACTTGTTCGCCTTCGCGAGCTGCTGGCCCGCCAGGTAGGAAGGGGAGTTGACGTAACGAGTCCAGAAGTACCCCCCAAGCCCCGCGACCAAAGCCAGGATTGAAATCCAGAGCAGGATCTTGTTGCCCTGAGGTTGAGGCGCGGAGGGAGCAGGAGCCGGCGAAGGAACCGGAGCGGGAAGCGGGATGTTGCCGGCGGCTTCGGACATGGAGTTTTCTCCCCTGAGAGCGAGACGTGCGCGATTGCTCTCTCAGTCAACCGAATCCCGGCGCGGACGGCAAGGCCAGCCGCTACGATCCGCACCCTCCTCCTTTCCGTCACGTCCGGCCCGTCGTCTGCTCCTGCCCGATCCTCACAACCCTTGCAGCCGCTCCCGGCGGTTTTCTAGAATAACAGTATGCTGGATCTGCGTTTTCCGGAGGCAACGCGCGCCATGATGATGCCGACCCTGAGCCGGCCCATCGTCTTCGTTCACGGTCTGCTCGGTTTCGATTACCTGCGACTGGGACGCTGGCGCTTCGCCTGCTACTGGTCCAACCTTCCCGACGCAGTCCGCGCCGCCGGCAATCGCGTTCATGTCGCGAAGGTCGCGCCCCTTGGCGGCGTCGCGGAACGCGCGACTCAGTTGAAAGCGTTCCTCGACGAACACTGTCCCGACGAACCGGTCCATGTCGTCGCCCACAGCATGGGTGGACTCGATTCGCGCTACATGATCTCGCGCCTGGGCATGGGGCCGCGCGTCCGCTCGCTGACGACCATCGCCACTCCGCATCGCGGAACGCCCTTCGCTGACTGGGGGCTACGCCGCCTCGCGCCGGTCTTCAGCATCTTCCTCGACATGTTTGGCATCTCCCGGCAAGCCTTCGAGGATCTGAGCGTCGCCTCCTGTCGCCGATTCAACGACGAAGTCCTCGACGCTCCCGACGTGCGTTACTTCTCGGTTGCCGGTCAGTTCGTGTCGTCCTGGTTGACGCCCGCCTGGCAGATGTCCTGGCACGTCATCAACAACGAAGCCGGCGACAACGACGGCCTGGTTCCCGTGTCGTCGGCGACCTATGGCCAGGACACCGATCACTGGCAGGGCGATCACGTCAGCCTCGTCAACTTCCCCGATCTCGTCGCCAAGGCGACGGGCCGCTGGCGCGATCGCACCACGGCCTACGCCGGCCTCCTCCAGCGTCTTGCTCCCATCGATACCTAATGCCCTGACTGTTTTGCTTGCCGTTTCGCGCTCTATCCTATTGTCGCTTTCCGGTCGTTTTGTACATTAGTACAGTACATCGATCAGGAGTCCAATCATGCGGACAGCGAGCGCGAAACAGAGCGTAAAACGGATCGTGCTAATCAAGGAGGGCCGGCTCGTGGAGCGCGCCCGCAAGGCGACGCGCCGGCTCGGGTCGCAGCGGAAACGCTGAATCCTGGCCGCGTTGACATTCTTCGAGGCTATTTCTAGGCTGACTCAGAGCAGGACCATCTTCTCTCGGAGCCAGTCCAACGTGCAGGCTCGACCCATCATTGGCATTGCCACGCAGACCCAGGAAGCCATCCCAGGCGAGTTGCCGCGCGTCTGGATTCTGGGACAGCGATATGTCCGCGTCCTGACGGTCGCGGGCGGCCTTCCCTGGCCCATCCCTCTGCTGCCGGAGGATGAACCGACACTCAGGGCGATCTATGATCGCCTCGACGGAGTGTTCCTGATGGGCGGCGTGGACATCGACCCGCAGCAGTACGGTGAGGGCCGGTTGACCTGCTGTCACGAAACCGACCCGCCGCGCGACTGGACCGAGACGCAGTTGATTCGCTGGGCCATCGAGGATCGCAAGCCGCTCCTGGGCGTCTGTCGCGGTATCCAGATGATAAACGTCGCCTTGGGCGGCTCGCTTTATCAGGACCTCCGCGAGCAGTGGCCGGACGCAATCCGGCACGATTTCTTCCCGACGGCGACCGATTTCAGCCGCGACTATCTCGCGCACCCCGTCCGCATCGAGCGACAATCTCGGCTGGGACATGTGCTGGGGTCCGACGAGTTGATCGTCAACAGTATGCATCATCAAGGGATCCGTCACCTCGCGCCGGGGCTGCGCGCGACGGCGTTCGCGCCGGACGGGTTGATCGAGGGCTTCGAGGGGAGCGACGGTCAATTCCTGCTCGGCGTCCAATGGCACCCCGAGGAGATGACCGAGACGAGTGAGAGTATGCGGCGACTGTTCGGCGCTTTTGTCGATGCCGCGAAACGATCTCCGTAGCCCGCCGCGAACGACTGGAGAAGGAGCATCATGGGAAACCTGCGCGACGACAACTTCGCCAACGAGGGGGCGCGCGACTATCTTTCGATGCTCGTCTCCAAATTGGTCGCCACCATCAAGGAAATCTATTCCGACGACGAACGACTGTCGCTCGACGAGGACGGCGAGTCGATGTTCATGCCGTCGGTCGAGTTGCTGGCGCTGGTGTGCGAGCGCTACAACGCGACCCCGCCGAAGCCGACGTCGATCAAGCGCTGGGAGAAACGCTATCTCGAAAAGTTCGATGCGAGCGTGGAGAGCTACAACGCCGACCCGGCGTTTCAGGAGTCGCGCCGGCGAATCATCGAGCAAACCTTTCGCTGGCTGATAGGACTGGCAGAGAGTTACTGGCAGCAGTAGCCATGACTCTCTGTCGTTTTGAATCCTCCAGACCCACTTCCGTCTTGCCGCGCTCCGGGAAGAGCAGTACCCTTCAAGCGGGGAATGATTCCGGCGTGTTCCTCGGGGGAGTATCACCACATGGCCTTGCTCGTTCCGCCGCCCGCTCCACCGCGTGTAGCCGTGACCGAGAATGACGGACTGCGCCGCGTTCGCTTTCGCCTCTTCCAGATCATGACCTCGGCCATCACGGTCTTCATCACCGCCTGGTTTTGCACCTTCGGCGCCATACCAGCCATCCTCGCTCTGATGGTCGCCAAGCATATCCTCGTCGCCGTCCTCGTCATGGGACTCGGCATCCACGACTGAGCGGAGCATCCATGCCCTCCTATCGCCGGTTTCCCGTCGCCGTCCTGCTGCTACTTCTCGTCGCGGGCTGCGGCCGGTCGAAGCCGCGCGTCGTCCTCTATTGCGCTCAGGATCGCGAGTTCGCCGAGGAGTTGCTGGCCGATTTCACGAAGGTCACCGGCGTGGAAGCGGTACCGAAGTTCGACACCGAGGCGGACAAGTCGGTGAGCCTCTACATCGAACTGGTCAAGGAGAAGTCGAGACCGCGCTGCGACGTCTTCTGGAACAATGAGGTCCTGTCAACGATCCGCCTGCAACAGCAGGGATTGCTCGAACCGCACGCTACACCCTCGGCGAAAGGCCTGCCCGAATGGGCACAGGCGAGCGACCACACCTGGCACGCTTTCGCGGCCCGCGCGCGGGTCCTGATCGTCAACACCGATCTGGTCCCTCCACAGGATCGTCCAAAAAGCCTGCTCGATCTGACGGACGCGCGCTGGAAGGATCGCGTTGTGATGGCTCAGCCGCAATATGGCACCAGTGCCACGCAGGCGGCGTGTCTGTTCGAGGCTCTCGGCACGGAGAAGGCGAAAAGCTTCTATCGCGAGCTGAAGGCGAATGGCGTCCGCATCGCTCCCGGCAACAAGCAGGTGGCCGAGTGGGTGGCGGCAGGCAAGGCGCCGGGAGGCCTCAACGTCGCCATCGGCATCACCGACACCGACGACGCCATCGAGGAAGTGAAGGACGGCAAGCCGATTGCGATCGTCTTTCCCGATCAGGGCGCCGGCCAGCCAGGGACCCTCTTCATCCCCAACACGCTCGCCCTCATCAAGAGTGGTCCCAATCTCGAAGGCGGACGCCAATTAATCGACACACTGCTGAGCGCCGAGACGGAGAAGAAGCTCGCGGAAGGGCCGAGCCATCAATTTCCGCTGCGTGACGGCGTCGAGGCGAAACTGCCGCCGGCGCTGGAACCCGGACGAAAGGCGCGGCGAATGACGGTCGATTTCTTCAAGGCGGCCAGGCTGTGGGACGACGTTCAGACGTTCTTGCGCAACGAGTTCGCGGCTGCTCGATAAAAGGACAGCGTCATGAACACCGTTCGCGTCCAGCTCGCGGAGCGCAGTTACGATATCGCCATCACCAACGACACAAGCAACGCGCTCGGCTCCTTTGCCGCGGCGCGGACGCCGGGACGGCGCGTCTTTCTTATCAGTGACGAGCATCTCTCCGCTCCCCAGTCCCTTGTGACGCGCTCCCTCGAACAGGGCGGCTTTGAAGTCTCCTCCGCCATACTGCCTGCCGGGGAGGCGCAGAAATCGCTCGCCGTTGCCTCGTCGCTTTACGATCGACTCGTCGAGGTCCGCGCCGATCGCAAGACGCTGGTGGTGGCCCTCGGCGGCGGCGTCATCGGCGACCTGGCCGGCTTCGTGGCGGCGACGTTCAATCGCGGTTTGCCTCTTCTGATGGTCCCCACGACGCTGCTGGCCATGGTCGATAGCAGCGTCGGCGGCAAGGTCGGCGTCAATCATCCACGAGGCAAGAACCTGATCGGCGCTTTCCATCAGCCCGCCGGCGTGTGGATCGACACGTCGATGCTGAGAACGTTGCCGGAGCGCGAATATCGCAGTGGTCTGGCCGAGGTGGTCAAGTATGGTGCGATCCTCGACGAGGAATTCTTCACCTGGCTCGAGCTTCACGCCGAGGAGGTCAAGGTTGGCACCCCGGACGCCGTTTGCCACATCGTCAAGCGATCGTGCGAATTGAAGGCGATGGTCGTGGAGCAGGACGAGCGCGAGGAAACAGGGCGGCGAGCCGTGCTGAACTACGGCCACACTTTTGCACACGCCTTTGAGACAGTGGGGGGTTATGGAACCTGGTTGCACGGCGAGGCCGTGTCGGCCGGGATGATTTGCGCTTCACGCCTTGCCGAGCGGCGCGGTTTGCTGACGCCAGCGGATACGGAACGCCAGGTGAAACTGCTGCGAACGTTTGGCCTGCCAGTCACTCCGCGGGCATGGCCGATCGAGGAGTTGGTGTCGGTCATGCGGAGTGACAAGAAGAACAGCGCGGGGCGCTTGCGGTTCGTGTTGCCGACACGTCTGGGTGCGGCAAGGCTGTTCGATGACGTAAGTGAGAGCGACGTGCGCGAGTTGCTGTCCTCACGAGAATGACGGCTCCTGGGGTGACCGGATCGAACTCACTTTCCCTGGTCCTTGCGAACCCGGACGAAGCTCGGAAATCGCGGAACTCCTCCATCGGATAGCTCCTGAAACCGAAAGGTGACGACGCTCCCGATGGGAGGCGGCGAGGAACGCTCGGCGTCGGAGAAGCCGGTCCCGACGGAGAAGCGCGTGCCGTTGGGCAGTTCGACGAACAACGCGCCGAGCCGGCCCTTGTGCTTGCCCTTGCCCGGTTCGTGGCCGATCACCTTAGCGTCGGCGTCGTGAAACGTCTTCACTTTCAACAGCGACGACGAGCGGCCCTTCTCGTACCGCGATCCCGGCTCGCGCAGCATCAACCCCTCGCCGCCCAGTGCCTCGACACGACTCAGCTCCTTCCGCAGATGGTCGAGATCGCGGCAGAGTTCGTGCGCATGAGCGATGACATAGGGCTTCGCGATCTTCACCACGAGGTCGCGACAGAAAGCCAGCCGGGCCTCGAAGGCGGCGTCGTGAGCGGGGGCGTCGAAAATGAGATAGCGAACTTCCGACCACAGGTCGCTCTTGTCCTGCCGGCGGACGATGCTGACAGTGCGCTGGAACTTCTTGCGGTCGATCCACAGTTCGCCGTCGAGGGGCGTGTCGGGCAGGCCGGCGAGGAACCAGTCGGGGGCGTGATAGAGGTTGCCCTGGCGCGACAGGAACTGCTTGCCGTCCCAGAACGCCCGCACGCCGTCGAGCTTCTCGCTCATCCACCAGCCACGCAAGTCGCGCTCATTATCCCAGCTCTCGGCCAGGAGCACCGAGGGAGTCGTGGCCGTGCTGCTTGCCTTGACCGGGGCAGAGGGCATGGCACTGCCGATTCGGGCCTCCTCGACCGCGTCGCCGCGCAGCTTGCGCAGGTGCTTGCAGGTCCGGCGTTCGATGCCCAGCGACTGATTGCGCCACGCGGGACAGGTACAGGAGTAGACGCCGCCCACATTCTTGAGCGTGTAGGGCTTGCTGCCGGAACCCTGCATGGTTGTCGTTTCACCGTCGGCCAGATCAGGCATGGGACACCTCATTGGGGAGAACATTTCTTTTTCGGAGTGTAACACTGCCGGATGAGAGACACCATCTCCGTAGTCGCCTCTTGATCCATGAGCGCGGCGCTGGCAACATGATAGAGACCATCCTGCCCGAATTCTCCCAGGAGAACGATTCTCGTGAATTCCTTTTTCGCCGCTGCCCTTCTCCTGCTCGCTCCTCCCGCCGACGAGGCGAAGACGGTCTACTTTCGCGACAAGGTTGCGCCCATCCTCCAGCGCTGCGTGCGCTGTCATGGCGGCGACGAGCCGGCCGGCACTCTTGACCTGACGACGCGAGCCGGCGCTCTCAAGGGAGGTGAGACCGGTCCTGCTCTGAAACCGGGCAACCCGAAGGACAGTCTCCTTCTCGGCATGATAACCTCAAAGGCGATGCCGCCGAAGAACCCGCTCGCTCTCGAACAGATGGCTGTCATCCGCCAGTGGATCGAGGATGGCGCGTCCTGGGACGGCGTCCTCCCGCGCGGCAAGCCCATCGTCCAGGAGCCGAAACGAGCGGGACTTGAGTGGTGGTCCCTTCAACCCATCCGCCGCCCTTCGATTCCTACTCTCCGATGCCCCATCCCCGATCCCCCATCCCCGATAGACGCATTCGTCGGTGCGAAACGACAGGCGGAGGGACTCGAAGGAGCGCCGGAGGCAGACCGCATCACCCTGTTGCGGCGCGTCACGTTCGATCTCATCGGCCTGCCGCCGACGCCGCGCGAGGTCCTGGACTTCGCCGGCGACAACAACTCGGACGCTTATCAGAAGGTCGTCGAGCGCTTGCTCGCCAGCCCGCATCATGGCGAACGCTGGGGCCGGCACTGGCTCGACGTCGCGCGTTTTGGCGAGAGTCAGGGCTTCGAGCGCGACAAGCTGCGCGATCACGGCTGGCGCTATCGCGATTACGTCATCCGCTCGTTCAACGAGGACAAACCCTATACGCGCTTCGTCAAGGAACAACTTGCCGGCGACGTGTTGGAACCCGTCTCACCCGAGGGAATCATCGCCACGGGCTTTCTTGTGGCGGGTCCGTGGGACGAGGTCGGCGCGACGCAACAGGGCGCTCTGATGCGGAAACGCGCCCGCGAGGAAGAACTGGAGGACATGGTCAGCGTCACCGCCCAGACGTTCCTTGGCCTGACCGTCAACTGCGCGCGCTGCCACAATCACAAGTTCGATCCGATCCTCCAGCGCGACTATTACCGTCTCAAGGCTGCTCTCGAAGGCGTCCATCACGGCGACCGGCCCATCCTCACGCCCACGGAGGTTCGCCGGCGTCAGGAAGCCGTCCAGAAAGTGCAGGATGAGATTGCTCGCCTCGAAAAATCGGTCGCTGACCTGGAGCGCGAGGCACGCAACAAGGTCGTCAAGACGCCGAAACGGGACAGGGACACGCCCTTGCCCCAGCCGATCGGACGTTGGTCCTTCGAGGGCGATGCGCGCGACAGTATCGGCGGGCTGCATGGTACGCTTGTCGGCGGCGCGGTCATCGAACACGGCCGGCTGAAGCTCAATGGCAAGACCGCATTCGTCCGCACGGCCCCTCTGTCACGCGATCTGAAGACGAAGACGCTCGAAGCCTGGGTCGCCCTGCCGACATCGAAGCAGGGCGGCGGCGGCGTGATGAGCGTGCAGAGTGAAGACGGACAGGTGTTCGACGCCATCGTTTACGGCGAACGGCAGCCCGGCAAATGGATTGCCGGCAGTACCGGCTTCCAACGGACGCGCGATCTCGACGCGGCTGCCGAGACGGCGGGGCCACGCGATCTGGTCCATGTCGCCATCGTCTATGCGGAAGATGGTGGAATCAGCGTCTATCGCAACGGTCAGCCTTACGGCATCCGCTATACTCCCGTCAACAGCGTGCGGACCTATCAGGCGAAGAGCAGTCACATCCTGTTCGGTCTGCGCCATACCGGAGCGGGCAATGGGTTCCTCGCCGGCGAGATCGAGGAGGCCCGGCTCTACGACCGGGCGCTGTCGCCGGAAGACGTGGCGGCCTCGTTCCGCGCCGGCGTCGATAGTGTGCCGTTGGAGGCAATCCTCACGGCGATGACGCCCGGACAGCGGAAGCAGCGCGAGGAGTTGTTGGAATTGCTAAGCCGCAAGCGGCAGGCGATTCCTACTTTTGAAGCCTCGATGCTCGCCTATGCCGCCAACCCTCGGACGCCCGAGCCGACGTTCGTTCTGTTGCGCGGCGACGTCGAGAAGCAGGGGGAGCGCGTCAGCGCCGGTGGCGTCTCCTCCCTCAAGACGCCATCGCCCGAGTGGGACCTCGCTGTCGATGCGCCGGAAGGACAGCGACGCCGCAAGCTGGCCGAGTGGATCGCCAGCCCCGAGCATCCGCTGACGGCGCGGGTGATGGTCAATCGTGTCTGGCACTATCACTTCGGCAAGGGACTGGTGCCGACGCCGAATGATTTCGGCTTCAATGGCGGACAGCCGACCCATCCCGAGTTGCTCGACTGGCTGGCGAGCGAGTTCATCCGTTCCGGCTGGAGCGTCAAGCATCTGCATCGATTGATTGTGACGTCGAGCGTCTATCGCCAGTCGTCGCACTTCAATAAGAAGGCGGGGAGCGTGGATGCCGACAACCGCTGGCTCTGGCGTTATCCGCCGCGCCGACTGGAGGGCGAAGCCGTCCGCGACGCGATGCTGGCGGCGAGCGGCGACCTCAATCCGGCGATGGGCGGTCCCAGCTTTCGGGCCTTCAAAGTGCGGGTGTTCAACTCGAACTTCTACGACCTGATTGACCCGGAAGGGGTCGAGTATCAGCGGCGGACGGTGTATCGAATGAACGTCGGGTCGGCGAAAAATCCGCTGCTGGAGGCGTTCGACTGTCCCGATCCATCGGTGAAGACTCCTGAGCGCGGCTCAACGACGACGCCCTTGCAGGCGCTCGGCCTGATGAATGGCTCCTTCGTTCTGCGCCAGGCGAAACACCTGGGGCGGCGAGTGTCCGGCGAAGCAGGAGAGGACTTGGAACGGCAGGTGGAGTCGGCCTATCGATTGACGTTCGGGCGTTCCGCGACGGCGGAGGAGAAGGGGTCGGCGGTGAAAATGGTGCGCGAGCATGGGCTGGACAGCC
>JBBRIK010000042.1:0-12019 GCA_038221045.1 Gemmatales bacterium | reverse complement strand
GTGAAGAGGCTGACGCTGTACGCGCCCGCCATGATCGCGGCGAAGTCCTCGGTCGCGTCGCCCAGGCTGGCCCCCGGCTTCTTGGTCGGGGGGTCTTGCCCATAGGTCGCGCTCAGGACCGCCAGGGCGGCGATGACCATTGTTTCCAGCCACGGAATGCGGACAGCGAACAGGAAGCCCGAATCCTCGAACACGATGATCCGCACCCACCACCACTCGAGCGGCAAGCCGAGGAGGACGCCAAGGATCGTCCCCACCAGCCCAATCAGCACCGCCTCCGCCAGAACGGTATGCATCACCTGCGGCCGCGTTGCCCCAACGGCACGAAGGAGACCCAGCTCACGCTTCCGCCCCAGGACCGAGATCAACAGCGACGCCACCACACCCAGCACGGCCACGATGGCGACCAGCAGTTGCTGCGTGTAGGCCAGCCCGAAGACCTGATGGATCATCCGCAGATAACTATCGCGAACCTCGTCGCGCGTCAGCCCGATCAGAGCCTGCTTCGCGCCCAGGGGCGATTTCTGTAGCTTATCGCGAATCGCCGAGGCGTGTTCCCTTTCGCCGGGCGGCAAATATACGTCCCAGCCGCTCAGGTCGTCGGCGCTGAAGTCGTGGCCGTTCGAGACGCTATCGATCCACAGACTGCCGCGGATCCAGTTGTAATCGACGATGGTGCCGATGACGCGCCATTGGCTGTTGCCCCTGCTTTCCAGGGTGATCGTGTCGCCGACACGAACGCCATGCATCAGGGCGAAGTTCTCGGAGACCACGACCGTTCGCTCTTCTTCGCGGAGGCGTCGCCACAACTCCAGCGTGGGATCAGCGGGATTGCGCTCGCGGTTAGCATCGTAGTGCGCGCGAGCGTCGATCAGAGTCATCAGAATGACCGTATCGTCCGCTTCGCTGTCCGGCGTGGACGAGGCCGAGTGGCGATTGGCCGTCCCCCAGTCGGGATAGCGATAGGAAAGACCCACCAGACGCGTGCCGGGCGGGAACTGCTTCCGCAGTTCCCCCTCGATCCTCTTCGGCAAGGGCCTCGTTTGAGCGTTGCCGGTCGCGGGGCCGCCGGAGGCGACGTAGAGGTCGGCCTTGATCGTGGCGTCGATCCATTCGCGATACGCTTCCTCATTGCTCTTGATCATGCCCGCCGTCCCCATCGTCAGGGCCACGCCCGCAGTCATCGCCGCGATCACCAGGCCGGTTCGCCCAGGGCTTCGCACGAGGTTATCCACCGCGAGCCGGCTCTCGATCGGCAACCAGTTTCGCGTGGCGCGCTGCAAAAATCGAGTCAGGATCGCAGCGAAGGAGGGCGTCAGCAGCAGCGAGCCGAGCATGATAAGCGCTAACGCGGGGAACGAACTCTGGGGTTCGGAGAGGTACGGCTTCAGAGCCACCAGGGCCGCCCCACTGAGAACAAACACGATGCCGCCCGTCACGCGCACCAGACCGAAGATGCCCTTCAATGGCGGTGTGCGGCGAACGGCGTCGGCGGGTTCCTCGGCGGCGGCGCGCGAAGCAGGGATGACGGCGGCCAGCAGAGAGGTGGCCAGCCCTCCCAGGGCGGCGCTCGCAAGCAGATGGACGCTCAACTGAATCTCGCTGTCCTGAATCGGCCGATTGATGCCGTTCAGAATGTTGCCGATCGGGCCGAGCAGCACATGCGCCAGGCCGAAGCCCAGAGGCAATCCCACCAGCGAGCCCGCCATGCCCAGCACCAGCGCCTCGCCCAGGAACAGCAAACGGACCTGAGAGCGCGTCGAGCCGACCGAGCGGAGAATGCCAATGTCGTGACGCCGTTCGGCCACGCTGACCGACATGGCGTTGTAAACGAGGAACAGGCCGACGACGAGCGCGCCGAAGCCACACACCCGGAAGCCGGTCTCCAGTCCCTTGAGGACGTGACGCAGCCGGCGGTCCTGATCCTCGCCGGTCTGGAACTTGGCCTGGGAGCCATAGCGCTCGCGCGCCTGCGCCAGGACTTGCTGGCGGTCCGCGTCGCGCTTTAGATGAATGTCGAGACGATGGACCTGGCCGGGATGCCCGAGCAGCCGGCCCGCCGACTTGAAATCCATCAGGACGGCCTGTCCGCCAAGCGTCGCCGCCGGCCCCGTCGCTCGCAGCTTGCCCACCACTTCGACGGGGACCTGGCGATCGTTGGACACCAACGTGAAGTGATTCTGACCTTCGAGAAAATCGACATCGAGCTGTTCGCCGACCAGGACAGGCGTTCGGATGATCGTCCGATTCCAGGCCCAACGGGCGATGGTCCGCAGGGACGATGGGACGATCTCGACCGCCTTGTCGGGAAGATAGCTCTTGAAGCCCTCGGCCCATTCGCGTCCCTTCTCGACCAACAGACCGCGGCGCAGCGCCTCGCGATCGACCTGCACGACTTCGATGCTCCGCTCCTTGAGCGGATCGTTCTTGTCGTCCTTTTCGGGCAGACGCAGACCGATCAGGACGGCGTCCGCCTGCGTCTGCGCCTGCGCTCCCACGGCCGAGCGCACTTCTCGAAGAACGGTGACGTTCTCGATCAGGATCGGCTCGACCCGAGCGATGCCGGGGATCTCGTTCTGCAAGCGCGGCCCCAGGGATGCATCGAGGAAGCGCGTGGCGTTGTTGGTGGCGTAGAAATCGGCGACGCCGCGCAGAGGAGAGGCGGCCTGGCGCAGCGAGCGGGTGACGGAGTCGTACAGCGCCTCGGTAGTGACCCAGGCCGCCACGCCGAGAGCGATGCTGGCGACGATCAACCCGGCGCGCACCCAGTGCCGCCACAAATAGCGCAAGCTCAGGGTGCGAAACAACTCGAGCATGGAGAAGCTTCAGGGGAGTGGGGTGAGCGGTGACGGATCGGAGAAGTCTGCCAGGCGTGAAACGACCAGCGCCTCAGAATGCTTGCCCCTGGCCCCGGCTGTTTCCGTTTCGATGAGGCCATCGCGAATATGGACGATGCGATCGCCGTAGGCAGCCGCCTGGGGGTCATGGGTGACCATGACGACGGCTCGCTTGTCCTTCTCGGGCAGCTCGCGCAACAGGGCGAGGATCTCCTTGCTGGTGGCCGAGTCGAGGTTGCCGGTCGGCTCGTCGCACAGGACGGCTTCGGGTTCGGTCACCAGGGCGCGGGCGACGGCGACGCGCTGCATCTCGCCGCCCGACATCTCATCGGGAAAGTGTTCGGCACGGTTGGCGAGTCCGACACGTTCGAGGGCGACGAGGGCGCGTTCGCGCGCCTCGCGCCGCGGCCGGCCTCCCAGCAGCAGCGGCAGAGCGACGTTCTCGACGCCGGTCAACGTGGCGAGCAGGTTGAAGAACTGAAAAATGAAGCCGACGCGGTTCCTCCGCAGCAGCGAGCGCTCGCGGTCCGTCATCTCGCGCAGGTTCTGGCCGCGAAAAAGGGCCTGTCCGGTCGTGGGCGTATCGAGTGCGCCGAAGAGGTGCATCAAGGTCGATTTGCCGGAGCCGGACGGACCCATGATGGAGACGAACTCGCCCGAATCGACGCGCAGACTGACGCCACGCAGCGCTTGCACGCAGCGCTTTCCTTGCATGTAAAGCTTCGTGACGTCGATGACTTCCATCATGGCGGTATGGTCCGTTGCCCGTTGCCCTTCTTGCCGCTTGCGGCTTAGCGGTCTTCTGCTAAGCCGCAAGCGGCAAGAAGGATATCGCCCTAATTATGCAATTTCCGGTACTTGATGCGATGCGGCTGCTCCGCGTCGATGCCGAGGCGGTCGCGGCGCTGAGCCTCATACACCTGATAGTTGCCCTCGCACCACACCGTCTTGCTGTCCCCCTCGAAGGCCAGGATGTGCGTCGCGATGCGGTCCAGGAACCAGCGATCGTGGCTGATAATGACTGCGCAGCCGCCGAAGTTCAACAACCCCTCCTCAAGCGCTCGTAGCGTATCGACGTCCAGGTCGTTCGTCGGTTCGTCAAGCAGCAGCAGGTTGCCGCCGCGCCGCAGCAGTTTCGCCAGATGGACGCGGTTGCGCTCGCCGCCGGAAAGCTCGCCGACCTTGCGCTGTTGATCCGGTCCCTTGAAGTTGAACTGAGAGACGTAACTGCGCGAGGCGACCTTGCGCTTGCCGAGCATCAGGAAATCAACGCCGCCCGTGATCTCCTCGAAGACCGTCTTCGTGTCGTCCAGGGCGTCGCGGTTCTGATCGACATGAGCCGGGACGACCGTCTCGCCAACCGTCAGTTTGCCGCCGTCCGCCTTCTCCTCACCGATGATCATCTTGAACAGTGTCGTCTTGCCTGCCCCGTTGGGACCGATGACGCCGACGATGCCGCCGCGCGGCAGATCGAAGGTCATATCGTCCACCAGCAGCAAATCGCCGAAACCCTTGCGGACATGCTCGGCCCGAACGACGACGTCGCCCAAATGCGGTCCGGGCGGGATCTGCAGCACCAGTTCGTCAGGCCTCTCGTCGATCTCCTGAGCGGCGAGCTGTTCGTACCGCGCCAGACGGGCCTTGTTCTTGGCGATGCGAGCACGCGGGGCCATGCGCGCCCACTCCAGTTCGCGCTGCAACTGCTTCTGGCGCGCGGATTCCGTCTTCTCCTCGTCGGCCAGACGCTTTTGCTTCTGCTCCAGCCAGGAAGTGTAGTTGCCCTCCCAGGGGATGCCTCGGCCTCGATCGAGTTCGAGGATCCAGCCGGCGACGTTGTCCAGGAAGTAGCGGTCGTGCGTGACGCTGACCACCGTTCCGGGATAGTCGCGCAGATGGCGTTCGAGCCAGGCGACGGACTCGGCGTCGAGATGGTTCGTCGGCTCATCGAGCAGCAACAGGTCGGGCTTTTGCAGCAGTACCTTGCACAGGGCGACGCGCCGCCGTTCGCCCCCGGACAGCGTCTTGGGGCTGGTCTCGCCGGGCGGCAGACGCATCGCGTCCATCGCGACTTCGAGATGGCGGTCGAGATCCCAGGCGTCGGCCGCGGCGATGGCGTCCTGCACCTGATCGAACTCGCGCTGGACCTTGTCCATCTCCTCGTCGGACAGCGTCTCGCCGAACTTGGCGCCTAACTCCTCGGAGCGCAGCAGCAGCCGGCGGATGGGGGCGACGGCCTGTTCGAGGTTGCCGCGCACGTCGGTCGTTTCGTCGAGGCGTGGCTCCTGCGGAACGAAACCGATGCTGACGCCCTTGTCGGACACGGCCGAGCCCATGAAATCGCGATCCTCCAGCGACATGATGCGCAGCAAGCTGCTCTTGCCGGAGCCGTTGGAGCCGATGACGCCGATCTTGGCGCCGGGATAGAAGGCCAGCCAGATGTCCTTGAGGACCTCACGCTTGCCATAGGCTTTCGTGAGTTGCTGAATGGTGAAGATGTATTTCTCAGCCATAATGTCGGTTGCCTGTCGTCTCTGTTCGGTCCCGTTCGCGAGGAGAGGAAAGAGTGATCTTAGTCGAGTGACACGGACACGTCAAACGAGCCGGCCCCAGAGCAATACTCGACTGAGGGGGATCGCGTTTCGGTTCTACTTCTCGAAGAGCGCGAAACGACAAGCAAGAGAGGAGGTTAATCGTTACTTCGCCGAGCGGAAGTCCCTGTACTGACGCAGCACGTCGTCGCTGGCGGGATAGAGGCGCGGCGAGCCTTTGAGCGCGGTTCGGGGAGGAGGATAGCCGGGCGAGGAAGGTGTCTCGACGACAGCATAGGATTGTCCATTTGCCGTCGTTCGCAGAGGCAGCAAATAGAGACCCGATTCCTTCCAGTCGAGCGACACGTCTTCGGCCTTCTCGTCCTCACGCCGCAGTCGTTTGCATTCGGCAAGGTTCTCGACGCGAATCGTCGCCCCCGGAACGATGGCAGAATCCTTGATGTTCGCGAAAAGGACTTCCTTGACGACGACCGGCTTGTCGAGGGCCGGCACCTCGGCGAGGACGTCGATCTCCGAGACGAGCAACTGGGGATGCGACAGCACGACCCGTTTGCTGTGCGCGGCTTGCCAGGTCAGCCAGCCGATCCAGGCGGCGAAGAGGCAGCACGCCAGCACGAATCGCACGACTGGAGGGACTCGCATGCAATCACTCCGTCTCGCGAACGGGAATGCAGTAACCGTCCACAAGTGCCTCGTCGAGATCATAGACGTCGGCGAAGTCGCTCAGATCGTCCTGCTCGGTCCTGCTCATCAGACCGGATTCGATGAGGTTGAAGACAATGTTGCCGAAATCGGCCGTCTTGTTGATGCCCCACAGCCGAAAGACGGTGCGAGCCATGAGGCCGAACTCGCGCAGGGCCAGGTCGCGGACGCCTGCCAGCAGTTCGGGGCCGCTCACATGCTCGTTCGGTTCGTCATCCTCGTCCTCCTCATCGGGCAGGCGGCCCAGGAGCTTGATCGCATGCGCCAGGGCGGCGAAGACGAACTCGTACGATTCATAAGCGTAGCGCGGATCGCGCTTGACGACATCTTCGAGACAGGGAATGTGACTCATTCTGATTTACGCTCCACGACGTTTCGCCTCTTGGGCGAAGGGTCATTTTCCCAGGCGGGTGAGAATTTCAGCGGCGGCGACAGGCAGTCGCCGGCCGTCCTCGAACTCGACAAGGAGTCGGCGGGCCAGGATTTCCTGGGCCAGCACGCGTCCCTGTCCCTTGGCGGTGACGATACGGCTGCCGACGGGAGGCAGCTCCGCCTGGAACTCCTCATAGACGTCCTGCTCGAAGCGCAGGCAGCACTTGAGCCGTCCACAGCGGCCGGAGATCTTCGAGGGATCCAGCGTGGATTTCTGCAGCTTGGCCATGCGCATCGACACCGGCGGCATCTTCGCCATGTGCGTGTTGCAGCAGACCGGCTTGCCGCAATCGCCATAGTCCGCGAGTAACTTCGCCTCGTCGCGGACGCCGATCTGGCGCATCTCGATGCGCGTCTGAAACGCCCGTGCCAGGTCCTTGACCAGGTCGCGAAAATCGACGCGCTTCTCGGCAAGGAAGTAAAAGACGAGCCGATCGCCGCCGAAGAGATGCTCGACGTCCACGAGTTCCATCTGGAGCCGGCGGTTCTGAACGAACTCGGAACACGTTTCCAACTCGCGCTGTTCCACTTCCTTGAGACGGACGAGGGCGGCCCGATCCTCCTCGGACATGAGCCGAACGATGCTGCCGGAGGTGGGATCGACGAGGAGGGCGACGGCCTGCGGTGTGGCCTCGGCGACGACGTCGCCGACTTCGAGGCCGCGCTCCGTGCGGATGACGACACGGTCGCCGCGCTTGAAGGAATCTCCTTCCGCAACGTCGAACGTGCCAAGGACGCGCATCGCGCCATGACGCACGAGGAGCGAGGTCGCCATATTCTGGTGATCCTCCAAAAACCAATTGCGAGTCGAGAACGTGGATTCATTGTAAAGCATCCGCCGGGGAAAGGAAGATCATCATGGAGAACCAACTCGGAACTCGGAACTCGGAACTCGGAACTCGGAACGACCAATGACGATTTTCTTCACCTGGTGAATGAGAAGAGAATAGGAGTTCGTTTTGATCATTGATCATTGGTCATTGGTCATTGGTCATTCTGAGTTCCGAGTTCCGAGTTCCGAGTTCCGAGTTCCGAGTTCCGACCTGTCCATCCGACATTCGAGTCCACCCTGGGGTCTGGTAGAATGGCGCGCATGGACGAGAAACTGACCGGCATCGTCGAGCGTGTCACCTTTCACAACCCGGAGAACGGATTCGCCGTCCTCCGCGTGTTGGTGACGGGACGGCGCGGCCTTACGACCGTCGTTGGTTCTCTGCCGAGCATCGTCGCCGGTGAGCAAATCGAGGCCGTCGGCGCGTGGGTGCAGGACCGCGATCATGGCCAGCAGTTCAAGGCCAGTGAGCTGAAGACGACGCCGCCGCACACGCTCGCCGGCATCGAGAGGTATCTCGGCTCCGGCCTCATCAAGGGCATCGGCCCACATTTCGCGAAGAAGATCGTGCAAGCGTTCGGTGAGCGCACTCTCGACGTCATCGATGAGAGTCCGTCCTATCTCAAGGAAGTAAAGGGGATTGGTCCGCGCCGCATCCAGCGCATCCGCGAGAGCTGGCTGGAGCAGAAGGCGGTGCGGCACATCATGGTCTTCTTACAGTCCAATGGCATCGGCACGTCGCGAGCCGTGCGCATCTACAAGACCTATGGCGACCAGGCCGTCGAGATCGTGAGGGCCAATCCCTATCGTCTGGCGGCCGACGTGTGGGGATTCGGCTTCGAGACGTCCGACGCCCTGGCGCAGCGTCTGGGGATGCCAGCCGATTCGCCGGAACGAGCGCGGGCGGCGTTGCGCTGGGTGCTGCAAAAGTTGAGCGACGAGTGGGGACACGTCGGCTTCTCCGAGATGGGCGTGGTCCAGCAGACGGTCGAGCTGACGAGCATTCCGGATGACGTGGTGCGCGACGCCGTCGAGTTGGAACGCGCCGAAGGCAATCTCGTTCGCGAACCCTTCAAGACAGAGCAGCAGACCGAGTCTCCACCGGAAGACGCTCCCTGGCTCTACCTGAAACCATTATTTCTCGCCGAGTTGGGTGTCGCCCGCTCCATCTGCAATCTTCGCATCGGCCTGCATCCGCTGCGCGGACTCGACGTCGAAACCGCCGTGCGAAATGTCGAGCAACAAATGAATCTGGAACTTGCCGAGGGACAGCGCGACGCCCTCCGCCTGGCGACCACCTCGAAGCTCCTCGTCGTCACAGGCGGTCCTGGCGTCGGTAAAACCACCCTTGTACGCGGCATCCTCGAATTGTTTTCAGGGCGCGGTCTGCGCTGCGGTCTCTGTGCGCCGACGGGCCGCGCCGCCAAGCGCCTCAGCGAGACGACGGGACGCGAGGCGAAGACGATCCATCGTCTGCTCGAATTCGATCCCTCGCTCGGTGGCTTCAAGCGCGACCGCGAACATCGACTCGATCTCGATTTGCTCGTCGTCGATGAGACGTCGATGGTCGATGTCGTGCTGATGAACCAGCTTCTTCGCGCTGTGCCGGATCGGACGTGTCTCGTGCTGGTGGGCGACGTCGATCAACTGCCTTCCGTGGGGCCGGGGATGGTGCTGTCCGATCTGATCGGCTCCGGCGTGATTCCCGTCGCCCGGCTGACGGAGGTGTTTCGGCAGGCGGGTCGAAGCTGGATCGTCCGCGCCGCTCATCAGGTCAACGAGGGTCTCGTGCCGGAAGCCGCCCCGGCCGGCAGCGGCGATTTCTATTTCGTCGAGGCGAACGAGCCGGCCGTCATCGTCGAGCGCATCATCACCATGGTTCGCGATCGCATTCCGAAGCGCTTCGGACTCGATCCACTGCGCGACGTGCAGGTCCTGACGCCGAGGAATGGAACGGAGTTGGGGACGCAGGCACTCAACGTCCGCCTTCAGGAGGTACTCAATCCGCCTCGGGGACAGCCAGAGGTCCAGCGCTTCGGCACAGTCTTCCGCGCGGGTGACAAGGTGTTGCAGACGCGGAACAACTATCAGAAAGAAGTGTTCAACGGCGACATCGGCCTGGTGCGCGCCGTCGATCCCGACGAGCAGGAATTGTTGATCGACTTCGACGGGCGGGAGGTGCCTTACGACTTCGCGGAGATGGACGAACTGACGCTGGCCTATGCGCTGTCGATCCATCGGGCGCAGGGATCGGAGTATCCCGCCGTGGTGATCCAGGTCCACACGCAGCACTACATGATGCTTCAGCGCAACCTCCTCTACACCGCTCTGACGCGCGGCAAGAAGCTGGTCGTGCTGACGGGAAGCCGAAGGGCGCTGGAGTTGGCGGTGCAACGACAGGACACGGCCCGGCGTTGCTCGGGGCTGCGCTGGCGTCTGCGGCAACTGACGGCGAATGGGACGGGCGAAACGCTGTTCGGTTGATTGACCGCTGCTTGCGGCTTGGCGGGTCCAACGGCAAAGCCGCAAGCGGCGGATCGTTCACTCTTCCCGGCGTCGTCGTCGCCAGAGGTGATAGCCGATGCCCGGCAAGCCGCACAGCGCGAGTACCAGACTCGCAGGCTCCGGCGACTTCTGAATGTCCGTCACCCGGACCACGGCGTGAGCGGAAATGGCCCCGGAATTGGACGATCCCGGAGGACCCGGCGGGGTGTAGGAGTTAATCGTCACCTTGTACAGATGCTGGCCAAGCGTCAGGGCATAACTGGTCGTACCGACGAAGGTATTCTCCAGGCTGGAGCTGAACTCCGAGATGTCGCCGTGGAGGATGCCGGAGAAGTCCAGCGACGCATGCTTGCCCGACTGAATGTCGAGGAGGAACAGCGTCAGCGTATAGTCCTTGTTCGTGAACAGGGCCGGATGATCCGGGTCGGCGTCGCTGAAGACCTGCAGATTGGTCGCGACGATGTCCGAGGAGCCGGCGGCCTTGTGCAGCGCCTGATCGGTCAGCGTGACGTAACTGCTGTTCGAGCTATCCGAGTAGATAATGGGATGATCGCGCGACCAACTGTATTTCCAGGGAATGTAAGCGGCCCGGACGGACGCCGGCGGAACGAACAGCCAGACGAACGCGGCCAAAACGAAAGCAGGAGCATAGCGCATGAGGGGGCTCCTTGTGCGAGCATGGTGACAGGGACTGGCGAGGTGCTGGGGCCTCTTCTTCAAACCCGCTCACGCCAGGGCGTGCCTGTTCCGGCAGGCGCGCCGTGCTGAGCTCCAACGGTATAAGCCCAAACGAGGAGAAATCGTCACAGAGGGGAAGCAAGCGATAGGGCTCTGCTGTTCCGTTACCGCCAGAGCGAGGCACAGTCTAAGAGAGAATCGCCCGGCATGTCAACGCGGGAAAATCGAAACCGTCGAGCCGGGAGCAGATGACCGTGAGCCTTCCGATGCGCTGAATCACCCGATCGCTTCATATCATGGTCTTTGACCGCGCGGAGGAGAGGGGCCGGGAACGTGTTGGCACTCGTGACACTGGCAATCATCGCGACAACCATCTTCATCAACTGGAAACGCTCCGGACGTTCCTTCGGCAGTTTCATCGGTCTCGGCATCGTCCGCACCTACGCTCGCTTCTGGCACGGCTGCACCTTTCCCGCCCCCCTGCGAGCGCCCGCAACCGGTGCGGGCCTTGTCGTCGTCAACCACACCAGCAGTCCCGATGGCTGTTTCGTCCAGTGCGGCAGCACGCGCGGACTCACCTTTCTCGTCGCCGAGGAGTTCTTCCAGCCGCACCTGCTGTGGATCTGGGCGACGACCGGCTGCGTTCCGGTCAATCGCAGCGGGGCCGACATTCGCGCCCTGCGCCTGGGTTTGAAGCGCCTTCAGGAAGGCAAGGTCGTCGTCGTCTTTCCCGAAGGCACTCTCTCCGGGGCAGGCATGGGACGGCTGCGAACGGCCAAGGGCGGCGCGGCTTTTCTCGCCCTCAAGAGCAAGGCCCCCGTCTTCGCCGCCCACATCAGCGGCGGACCTCAGCATCCCGGCGTCGGTTCCGGATGGTTTCTGCCGTCGCGCCGGCGCGTCCGCATCGTCTACAGTGATCCACTCGACCTGAGTCCGTATCTCGATCGCCCCATGACCCGCGCCCTAATCGAGGAGGTGAGCGCCTTTCTAATGCGGCAGATCGCCGCCCTGGGGCCGGACTGCCCTTGATTTCCGTGCGCGAATCACCCACATTGCCAGGATTCCCGGAGACGCGGGAAAACGTCAAGGAGGAGCGACTGTGGCAGCCATCCAATCCGTCCGTATCGGTGAATACGTCTGTGGTCCCGGCCGGCCGCTGTTGTGGATCCTCGGCCCCTGCGTCATCGAATCGCACGACCTCACGCTCTCGATCGCCGACACGCTGCGGCAAGTCGGCGACCGTCTCGGCATTCCGATTGTCTTCAAGGCGTCGTTCGACAAGGCGAATCGCAGTTCGGGCAAGACCTTTCGCGGTCCCGGCATCGTCGAGGGGCTGAAGACGCTCGACACCGTCCGCCGCCGTACCGGGCTGCCGGTGACGACCGACGTTCACGAGACGCATCAGGCCGCCCCCATCGCCGAGGTCGTCGACCTCTTGCAAATCCCCGCGTTTTTGGCCCGCCAGACCGACCTGCTCGAAGCCG